>CAZFLF010000296.1:2251-7614 GCA_964519825.1 uncultured Pirellulaceae bacterium
CTAGTCCATCGCCTTCGCACCGGCGATCAACTTGATGAACTCGGCATTGGAGGGGAATCGCCCGAGCTGTTTGATAAGCTGTTCCATGGCGTCCACCGGATGCATTGTGTTCAAAGTTCGCCGGAGCATGGTCACGGCGTGCAGCGTCTCGGGACTCAGCAGCAATTCTTCGCGGCGAGTTCCCGACTGGGTGATATCGATCGACGGCCAGACCCGGCGATCGGAGAGCTTGCGGTCCAGCATCAGTTCCATGTTGCCGGTACCCTTGAATTCCTGAAAGATCAGCTCGTCCATCCGGCTGCCAGTATCAATGAGGGCGGTGCCGACCACGGTGACCGAGCCTCCCTCTTCGAACGCCCGCGCCGTGGCAAAGAGTTTCTTCGGAATATCCATGGCTTTGACATCGATGCCCCCGGTCATCGTTCGACCCGAGTTGCCAATCCATTTGTTGAATGCCCGCGCCAATCGAGTGATGGAATCGAGCAACAAGAATACGTCTTTGCCCATTTCCGCCAATCGTTTGCAACGTTCGATCACTAGCTGTGACAGTCGAACATGGCTTTCGACATCCTGATCAAGACTGCTCGCCACGACTTCGCCGGTCACGTTGCGGCGCATATCGGTAACTTCTTCCGGACGTTCGTCGACCAAGAGCACGATCAGCTTCACGTCGGGATAATTCGTGGAAATCCCGTGACTTATGTGCTGCAGCATGATCGTCTTGCCGGTCCGTGGTGGCGCGACAATCAGCGCCCGTTGCCCGCGTCCCAATGGGGTTAGCAGGTCCATCACCCGCGTGGTCAACGGCGTTGGGCCGGTCTCCAGGCGAAACCATTTTTCGGGATTAATCGGGGTGAGTTGGTCAAACGACTTGACGTTCGGATAGTCGTCCGGTTTCATGCCGTCGACTTCGAGAATCTCCTTCAGACGGGGTCCCTGGTTTCGCCGACCGGGTTGTACCGTGCCGCGAACCAGGACGCCTTGCCGTAGGCGGAACTTCTCAATCATGGTTCCGGGCACAAACGGATCGGTCCGTTCCCGGCTGTAACTGTTCTCGGGGCTGCGCAAAAAGCCATACCCGTTGGGATGCATCTCCAGCATGCCCCCCCCTTCGTAGCACTGCGGTTCGCCATTTTCGTCCAGGACCGGCTCTGGCTCCGGCAGACGGGGTTGTCGATTGCCCATTGGCGGGCCGCCACCCCCTTGATGGCGCCGTCGCATGCGACCATTCGAGGAACCACCTCCACCTCCACTTCCACCTCCACCACCACCACCGCCAGATTGCTTTCCACGAAACCTTCTCTTGCCCATTCAAACACCATCAAAAAAAACGGAAAGGTAACAGCGCGCTCATGGCTGCGCTGGTGAGGACCATCAACTGGGTCCAGCGATTGCGCCTAAGTTCGGAACGGGCGCATTACTATGAGAACCAACACCCACTGAAGTTTCGCAATAACTATGAATTTGGCGGCAACAGTTGGTTAGCCGCGCTACGCACATCATCCGTCACGGAACGGTCGATCAATGCCGCAGCAACTTTGGCAGCTGAACGCGAGAAACAAACCCGCAATCAGCTAGAAGACGCCCTGGCCCCCAACGCGCACTTGCGAGCGATTGAGGATAGTCCTGAGCATTCGTCCTGAGCAATCTTCCTGAGAAATTTTTTCCCAGGAGGGGCGCCCAAAGATAACGAACTGGGCAAGCAATGCCTGCACGTACTCGTCACAACAGGCAGATTTCAAGTGGAATCTTACTAATGTCTTCGTCTGTGTCAAGCTATCGCTAAAGGGATTCAGGAAAGTTGGGAAGATTTTTGCGGGTATCCCAGCCCTCTCACACGGCTCCTGAGGTTCCTACCGCGAAATGCTTCCTAATCGTTATTTTTCCTACAACCTGCATCACCGGGCGTCCGATATACGATGCAACGGGAACAGTCTATCGGCTGGCGTCCCAATTGGCTTTCGACTCCTGCTCCGCAAGGGCACGAAAATGATCCGTATTCGGCACGTATTGTTGGCATCGTTCCTCGCGCTCGTCAACGCGGTCTCAGGTCTCGCACAAGAAAGCATACCCTGGATCACGGATCTCTCCCAGGCGCGACGCATCGCGGAGCAACAGCAACGCCTGGTACTACTCCATTTTTGGGGTGACGGGTGTCAGCCATGCCAGCAGCTCGAAGCCAATGTATTCAATCAGCCCGAGCTAATTCGCGTTGTTTCCTCGAATTTTGTGCCCGTCAAGGTGCACGTGCAACAGCAGCCGAGTATTGCCAACTACTACAAGATAACCCAAATCCCGACCGATATTATCGTATTTCCGAGCGGAGTCCAGGTTTTCCGCACCAGCAGCCCTGCGAACGTGAACGCCTATATCGCAATGCTGGATCAGGTTCGAGCCAACGCCCTGGCTAATGGATTCCGCGAGGTGGACCGCGTGGCCCGGAATGTCGCTGAGCAATTGGCTCCGATTATTCCGACGTTGCCCCCGCGTAATCCCGAAGAAACACCAACCTCCCAGCCTGTGAACGGTGATTGGACAGTTCGCGAATCGCAACCATCCGCTCCGCAACAGTCCTTGCGTAACGCTCCACCCGGTCCCGCATATTCCCCGGAACAGTCGCGCAGCTCGATGGTAAACAACGAATTCGTTGGTCCTCTCGATCACAAGACTCAACCCAGTCGCGCAGCTACCGGTCCACGTTACGGGAATCCCTACTTGAATGACACTCCGGCTCAGGCGCCCGCTGGCCAGTCGCCAACGGGCTCGCCCGGCAGCGTACCTCCATTGGACACAACTGCTGATTCCGCAGCGTCTAATGTGCCAGCGACCAGTGTGCCAGCGACCAGTGTGCCAGCGACCAATGTGCCTGCGTCCAAAGTGCCGCCGACCTATGTGCCATCAAGCAATGTGCTAACATCCAACCCGCCTGAGTGGTCGCGCGAGAGCGTGACGGGAACCGCACTCCCGGCGAACCCCGCGGTTCCCAGCGTGCCAGCTAATCCCAGTTGGACGCCTCCCCAACTTCAACCGACCAGTCCTTCAGCCGGACCTCAACCAGCCGCGGAAGCCGCGCCAGGAGGCGCTCTGCAATTGCCGCCGGGTGTTCCCCCCCTGGCCCTCGACGGACATTGCCCAGTCACGTTGATGATGGTGGGCAAGTGGGAAAAAGGGGATGCGCGGTTTGGCGTTGTTCATCGCGAACGGACTTATCTTTTCAAGTCGCAAATCGAACGTGATCGGTTCCTAGCACCTGCCGCGGCGGACCGTTTCGCGCCGGTTTTGTCCGGTCTTGATTCGGTTCGATTCGCCGAGACGGGGCAGGCCGTCAACGGGCGTCGCGAGCATGGCGTGCTGTTCGATGGCCAGATTTTTCTGTTCGCGGACGAAGAATCGTTGGTCCGTTTCGAGCAGCAACCGCATCGTTACGTGTCGGTGGTGCGACAAGCCATGACCAATCTTCGCAGCGCTCCGCCCCAGCGATAGTCTCAAGGCATCTTTGGCCGAGGGACTTTGGTGCCCGTTTTCCCGTACCGACCACGGCGTTTTTTCGGAGGCGGCTGCATTTCCCGTTGGCTGACGGTTTGCCCAACGGACTCGCGTAGTAGCAGTATCCGGTCGCGAATTGCGGCGGCCCGTTCGAATTCCAGCCCGTCGGCCGCCGCCAGCATCTCAGACTCCAACTCCTGAATGTATTCCTCCGTGATGTAAACCGCGTCGCTAGTTCGTCCCACAGCCGCGTTGGCGTCGCGATGAGCAGCGATCGCTTGTTCAATTCCCGACCGGATGTTCTTCCGAATCGTCTCCGGCGTGATACCGTGCAGCGTGTTGTACTCTTCTTGGATGCCGCGGCGACGCAACGTCTCGTCGATCGCCCGCTGCATCGAATCGGTCATCCTGTCGGCATAGAGCAATACTCGGGCGTTGACGTTGCGGGCGGATCGTCCAATCGTCTGGATCAGCGAGGTTTCACTACGCAGAAACCCCTCCTTGTCTGCATCGAGAATTGCGACCAGCGATACTTCCGGCAAATCCAGCCCCTCACGCAGCAGGTTCACCCCCACCAACACGTCGAATTTTCCCTCACGCAAGTCGCGCAATAACTCGACTCGTTCGAAGGCGTCCAATTCGCTGTGCAACCACTTGCACGCTACCCCCTTTTCACTGAGATACGCCGACAAATCCTCGGCCAACCGCTTGGTGAGCGTCGTCACCAGCACCCGGTCCCCCGAAGCGACGCGGGCGCGAATCTGTTCCAACAGGTGCGGCACCTGATTGGAGGCAGGGAACACTTCCACCACCGGGTCCAACAGGCCCGTCGGTCGAATAATCTGTTCCACGACTTCGCCGCCTGTTTTCTCTAACTCGTAGGGGCTAGGCGTGGCCGACACGTACACAACTTGATGAATCTTCTGTTCCCATTCCTCGAACTTCATCGGCCGATTGTCCAGCGCGCTCGGAAGCCGAAAACCATGTTCGACGAGCGTTTGCTTGCGACTGCGATCTCCGGCGTACATCGCACGAATTTGTGGCACGGTCACATGCGATTCGTCGACGACCAAGAGAAAGTCTTTTGGAAAGTAATCGTACAGTGTCGAAGGCGTCGCACCTGGCGGACGTCCGGACAACGGCCGGCTATAGTTTTCTATCCCCGGACAATGACCGACTTCGACTAGCATCTCGATGTCGAATCGCGTGCGGGCGTTGAGCCGCTGGGCTTCGAGCAGTTTTCCATCGGCCCGAAACTTCTCCAATTGCTCTTCCAACTCACGCTTGATTTCTCCAATCGCATTCGCGATGCGGTCTTCAGACATCACAAAGTGCTTCGCAGGGTAAATGAAGAGCTGCTCTTCCGTGGCCAGAGTCTCGCCGCTGGTTGGGTTGATCAATGACAGCTGATCGACTTCATCTCCCCAGAATTCGATCCGATACGCGTACTGTTCGTAGGCCGGCCACAGCTCGACGCAATCGCCGCGGACCCGGAATTTGCTCCGCTCGAAACTCACGTCATTGCGGTCGTATTGAATCTGCACAAATTTCAACAGCATCTCATCGCGATCGATGACTTGCCCCCGCCTCAACGCGACCATCAGACTCTTGTAATCGTCTGGCGAACCCAAACCATAAATGCTCGACACACTCGCAACGACCACGACGTCGCGGCGGCTGACCAGCGAACTCGTGGCGGCCAACCGCAATCGGTCGATGTCCGCGTTGATCGACGCGTCTTTCTCGATGTAAATGTCGCGTTGCGGTATGTACGCTTCAGGCTGGTAGTAGTCGTAGTAGCTGACGAAGTAATGCACCGCATTCTGTGGGAAAAACTCTTTGAACTCGGAGTACAACTGGGCCGCCAGCGTCTTGTT
>CAZFLF010000297.1:0-7590 GCA_964519825.1 uncultured Pirellulaceae bacterium
GCGAACAAGGGCGCGGCTGGCCGGGCATCGAGAAGTTGACGCAAGGAGACCAACCGCCAGCCCGCTGGGTCGGCAAACCCGTTGCGACCGCCATCAACAGCCCGTGGGACCTGTGGGTTCATCAACAGGATCTGTACATAGCCATGGCCGGCCCACATCAAATTTGGAAAATGCCGCTGGATGAATCCGAAATCGGACCGTATGCCGGGAACGGGCGCGAGGACGTTGTGGATGGACCTCTGCTGCCCCGTTTTCCCTACGAACAGGGTTATGCCTCATTTGCACAGCCGAGCGGGTTGACCGCCGACGGAGAGTGGCTGTACGTGGCAGACAGTGAAGGGAGCTCGATACGTGCGGTGCCGTTCGATCCGGTCAAGGAAGTACGTACCGTGGTTGGCACCGCCGATTTGCCATCCAATCGCCTATTCGTCTTCGGCGATCACGACGGCCCGCGACAAGACGTGCTGTTGCAACATTGTTTGGGTGTTGCCTACCGTGACGGCCTGCTGTACGTCGCCGACACCTACAACAACAAGATTAAAACGGTCGATCCAACAACGGGTGCCGCGAAAACGCTGACCGGGACCGGCAAACCTGGCTACGACGACGCCAAGGGTGAGTTCGATGAACCTGCGGGACTTTCCTGGGCCAAAGCGCTGCTGTACGTCGCCGACACCAACAATCACCAGATTCGGACCGTGGATCCGGCAACTGGTAAGGTGGGCACGCTGACGATTGCGGGACTTCAGCCGCCGCAATTGCGCGAGGTGGCGCGCAAGCCGGACTTCTCCCGCGCACCGCAAGTTGCAGTCGACGAGGTTAAGACGAGCCCGCAGGACGGCCAAATCGCACTATCCGTTTCGTTGGCGCTGCCGAAGGGTTGGAAAATGAATCCGCAGGCGCCCATGCGGTACTGGATCGAAGCGACCGGCGAGACGGGTCCTGTCACGCGATCCGCTCTGGGTGAGAAGAAAGTCGAACCACCTACAGCCAAGTTTTCCGTCAACTTGCCAGCGGAGAAGCCTGGACGGGACGCGTTACGCTTGTCGCTGGTCTACTACTACTGCCAGGAGGGTGGCGAAGGGTTGTGCAAAGTGGGAAGCGTCGTGTGGAACGTCCCTCTCGTCGTAGAAGCAACGGCATCTCCGGCGAAGATCTCGTTGAAGCATCAGGTCAAGGAATAGGCCAATCAGGCAGGCCGACGACGCGCCGTGAGCACTCGCGCCAATCCGGCCAGATCTTTCGTGGTTTTGACGTCGATAAACCTCGGATCCTGCTCTAAGTGCGAGCGGGCCTTCGCCTCAATCATCGGACTGATCTCGATAATCAACCAGCCATTCGGACGCAGCCGCCCGCCAGCTTGATCGATCAGCCGCACGATCACTTCGAGGCCAGTTGGGCCGGCGATGAGCGCCAGGCGCGGTTCATGTTCGAGAGTTTCTTTCGACAGCAGTGCGAGCTCGTTTTCCGCGACATAGGGTGGATTGCTGGCCACAATGTCGAACTGGCGCTCCGGGAGTACGCTGGCAAAGAGATCGCTCTCGACGAAGTCAATTCGGTCAGCAACATCGTGGTTAGCCGCGTTTTCTTGCGCGATCGCGAGCGACTGAGCGCTAACGTCGATCGCCGTGAGATGACTGTGCGGTGCGTGCTTCGCCACACTGACAGCAATGGCGCCACTGCCGGTTCCGATATCGGCAACTTCAATCGGTTGATCGCCGGCAGCTGATTCCTTGATCGCATCGAGCACTGCAATCACTACGAACTCAGTTTCGGGACGGGGGATGAGCACGGCTGGGGTGACGTGGAATGACAGCGAAAAGAACTCGCGCCGGCCAACGAGATACGCGACCGGCTCACCGGCCGCGCGGCGTTTGACGAGTTCGCGGAACTTCGTCCGGACCTCCTCGGGCGGCTCTTCTTCAAACGCCGTGTACAGCTGAATTCGTTGACAGTTCCGCGCCTCCGATAAGAGCACCTCGGCGTCGAGTCGCGGGCTGGATGAGCCATGCTGTTTCAAATAGTCGGTTGTCCATTGCAGCAGACGGCCGATCGTCCAGCGTTCCTGTTCCGACATGAGAGCATCGCGATTTTGGGGTTGGGGACGTAGCGGTCACTCAGGGTCGCCCATATCCTTGCGGCGTTCGTTGCGATCGTACTCGATCAACGCGCTCGTCACCGGTTCTAAATCTCCGGAGATGATCTGGTCCAGCTTGTACAAACTCAGATTGATGCGGTGATCGGTGAGCCGATTTTCGGGGAAGTTATAGGTTCGAATGCGCTCGCTTCGATCACCCGAACCGATCATCGTCTTGCGCTCCTTCGCGCGCTTCGCATTTTCGGTCTGTTGCAAATGTTCGTACACGCGAGTTTTCAGAATGCGCAGCGCCTTGGCGAGATTCTTGTGCTGACTCCGTTCGTCTTGCATCGAAACAACGATCCCCGTTTCGTAATGCGTCAAGCGGACCGCGGAGGCGGTCTTGTTGACGTGCTGACCCCCGGGACCGCTGGCACAAAAAATATCTTTGCGATAGTCGTCGGGTTTCAAGTCGACTTCGACATCCTCCGGCTCCGGCAACACGGCAACGGTTGCGGCCGAAGTGTGCACACGCCCTTTGGCTTCGGTTTCCGGCACTCGTTGTACGCGATGCCCACCGCTCTCGTATTGCAGCGCGCGAAAGACACGCTCTCCCTCGAAAGCCAACGAAATCTCCTTGAACCCGCCCAGCTCGGTGGGACTGGAATCGAGCACCTCAACTTTCCACCGCTTACCCTCGGCGAACCTGCGGTACATTTCGTACAAGTTCCGCGCGAACAGGGCTGCCTCTTCGCCCCCCGTCCCGGCCCGAATCTCCATGATGCAGCGCGATCGGTTGGCGTCCTCGCCACCAATCGTGGCTTCCAGCAATTCGTTCCACAAATCCTCACGTCTCGCTTTTAGATCGACCAGCTCCGTCTCGGCCATCGACCGCTCTTCAGGGTCGTTGCTGGCAAGCAACTGTTTCACTTCTGCGATCTCTTTGAGAAGTTGCTTAAATCGACGGTACTTGGTAGCAGTCTTTGCCAGCGTCCCATGTTCGCGGGCGATCGCGGCCGCCTTTCGGGAGTCCGATAACATGACCGGGTCGGTCATCATCCGTTCTAGCTCTTCAAATCGAGCCAGTTGTTTCTCGAGTTCTTCGCGCATGGCAATTCATCCGTCGGAAAACATGCCGGGCGGCACATGGCGGCGTGCGGGCCAGGCTGAGACGTCTCTTCAGAATGGTCCCGAGCGGCACATTGACCCTATTCATGTGGGCGTGCGATGTGCCATTTCGAACCACCCGCAGTACAAGAACCGCAGTACAAGAACCGCAGTACAAGAACCGCAGTACAAGAATTGCGGCAATTCCCTACGCAGCTACCTGGAGTAATTCCCTGGAAAATCCCTGTTAGTTCCACCAGGCAACAGATGGCGAGACGCTAGGTCTCGTAGAGCGGAACAGCGGGCTTTTTCTTCTTCTTGGCCGGCTGCAAGCTGGAATAGGTACCGGCAGCGAACTTGTTTTGAAATTTCTCGATGCGACCGGCCGTGTCGATATATTTCAGCTTGCCAGTAAAAAACGGGTGGCAATTACTGCAAATGTCCACCTTCAGATCCTTTTTGGTGCTACAAGTCGTAAACGTATTGCCGCAACTGCAATGCACCACGACTTCGCCGTATGCAGGATGGATACCTTCTTTCATGGCCAGAACCTCGGTGGGAAACTTCGACCGGCGTGATCAAGACGCTTTGGGAAAGTTCGCAATGTTATCATCGCCATAAACCGCCAGCAAGGGCCAGTTTCGAATGACGAATTAGTCATTCGCGCACAGCTCCACGCAAACCTATCACTTCACCAACTCGATCGTTCCCCACAGGCTAGGATCTTCGACGAACGGGAACTCGGGGCCGATGCTGAATGTCTGCCAGCCGAGTTCGCGATCAATAATGGCATAGCTGAACCCGAGTTTCGGGTGTTCGGCCGGGTCGAAGCCGGTGATCGCGGACGCCGGCACAAAGGCCCGCAATTCATAACCGTCTTTGAGCTTGCTGCTGTCCACGCGGAGCGTACGCGGCTCGATAGGCTTGGGTAACTCACGGGCGCGATTGATCGGCAACAAGATGGCGACGGGTTGCTCCGCACGTGTACCGGCACCAAATGGTAGGAACACAAAGCGGTGGCAAAAGCGGCTGGCCCGGTGAATATTGTGCGAGTCGCGAGTGTCGATCCAGATACTCAGTCCGTCGCTGTCCTCGACACGCGTTTCGCGGCACCAGGCTGGCTGCGACTTATCGGTTACGCGCAGTTGCACCGCGAGTCCTGTCTCGTTCCACGCCATGCGCAAGTTCGCGAACAGACGGCGCCCCTCCAACTCACCGAAACTCGGCAGCGCATACTCGCTTCCCAAGTCCGCCCCTCCCCGTTCCGGCCACAGCTTCGCTGCATGCCGGCACGTGGTCGAGAATCGAAAGAGGAACGCTGGGGAGAGAAGTGATTCGGACATGGAAGAGAGGTTAGAGGTTAGGAACGAAGAATCATTGGTCATTGGTCATTGGGATTTGGTCATTCCAATCGGGGATTTGGTCATTGGCGACAGAGGTCGGGTGGTCTATGCCACTGCGGATGCAACCCTCAAGGCGTGTTCACGGAGCAGTGTTTCCAGGTCGCTCTGGTTCAGTTCGTTCACGGAGCGGAATTTCAATTTGAGGACGTCACGATCGGGTCGGGATCCGTCGAATTCCGCTTCGTGACCGATGTCCGCGACCCGGCCAAAGGGGACGGCGTTCTTTGGCCCGGCCAAGGTCAAGATCAATGCCTCAGGGCGCTTGGTGAAAACACTCGCCCACGGTTCCGATTCGCCGGCGAGAAATACCCGCACGACCTGCTGATTGTTCCAAAGGTATTGAGCATTGGGAACGACGCGTCGAAACATTTCGTACAAGGATTCCCACGTCGCGGCGTCCCATTGCGGCGATTTGCCGGGTGGAAAACCCTTCCGAAGAAAATGCCATTTCTGTCCCAAAACCTTCCAGGGAGTGAGATCCTCGATGTTGGTGGCAACCTTTTCCACACATTGTGCGAATCCCCGCACCGCTCGTTCGACGAACTGCCAGAATGCGGGCGTGTCAATCTCGTCCCATTGGTGAGCGCGGATTTCGACCTCCTGCCACGGTCCTTTGGCCGATCGGACCTTGACTCGCGGTTCGTTGCCATAAATCGGCAGTTCGGCCAGTTGATTCAACGTTTTGAGATTCAGCGATTCCACTAAGTCATCGTTCCGGAACGTGCCGCGATGCACGCGGAATTTCATCTTCAACAGCCAAGTCTCGCCGGTAATGGCGTGAAGGAACCAGCCTTCGCTTTTCTTCTTGGCGGCGATTTCCACGACGGTGCGTTCATTCCAGTTCGTTTCGCTGAATTCGCTCAACTCGTGAATCTTGTCGACGACCTCGGCGAGAATCCGGCCATCCCACCGAGCGGGCTCGCCATTGCGTCCCACGCGATCCCGAGTGTGCCAACCGCGGCCGTCGATTTCCCACGGCATTTTGGCACTGCGTCCGACTTCCGTAATATCGAGATCGCCGGCACGCTTTTCATCCCACTGCGACGCATCAAATCGCTTCCGCTCAACGAACGGACCGGCAGCGAGCACTGGGGCGAGGGCGACGGCGGTATGAGAATGCGGAATTCGGAGTGCGGAATTCGAAGTGAAAGTTTTTTTCTTCGACAATTCCACATTCAGCATTCCGTGCTCCGTATTCCCAATTCCGCATTCCGCAATGACCTGCTCCGGTGTTCCCGCAGCGACCACTTGCCCACCGCGTTCCCCCGCCTCTGGCCCCATGTCGATCATCCAATCGGCGGATTTGATGACGTCTAGATTGTGCTCGATGACCACAACGGTATTGCCGAGATCAACCAATCGATGTAGCACATCCAGCAGCTTTGCGAGGTCGTCAAAATGCAGACCAGTGGTCGGTTCGTCCAGCAGGTACAGCGTCCGTCCTGTATCGGGCCGCGACAACTCCGCCGCAAGCTTGACACGTTGGGCTTCACCTCCGGATAACGTCGGCGCCGGCTGTCCAAGCGTCAGGTAATCGAGTCCCACGTCGCAAAGTGTCTGCAGGATGCGGCGAACTTTTGGGATATTCTCGAACAGCTTTACGGCGTCGCCGCAAGTCATGTCGAGCACGTCGCTGATCGAGCGTCCGTGGTACGTAACCGCGAGCGTTTCTGGGTTGTACCTTTTGCCGCGGCAGGTGTCACACTCAACCCACACATCTGGCAGGAAGTGCATCTCGATTTTCTTCTGGCCGTTTCCCTCACATGCCTCGCAACGACCTCCAGGGACGTTGAAGCTGAAGCGCCGGCCTGTGTAGCCGCGGATTTTGGCCTCGGGCAACTGAGCGAACAGAAGCCGAACCAGTTCAAACACGCCAGTGTAGGTGGCTGGATTGGACGTCGGCGAGTTGCCGAGCGGTTGCTGATCGACGCGGATCACCTTGTTGATCTGATCCAGACCGCGGATTTCGTCGTGGGCGCCGGGGGCGGTGCTCGCGCGATGCAACGTGCGTGCGATCGCGTTGTACAAGACATCCTCGATCAGCGAACTTTTGCCGCTGCCGCTGGGTCCTGTAACTGCGGTCAACGTACCGAGCGGGATGCGAACATCCACGTTGCGCAGATTATTATGCCGGGCGCCGAGAATCTCGAGCCAGGAATGTTCGCTGGGGACGCCGGTAGGATTGGATTTGAGAATTGAGCTTTGAGATTTGAGGCGAGAGCTTTGCAACTTGAGTTTCGTCGTCTGAGATTTCAAATCTGAAGTTTCAGATTTGAGATTGGAGCTAGCACGGGAATCTCCAACTCCAGACGAGATCCTCCGATTTGTCGGCACGGGAATGGCCTTCTTGCCGCTGAGGTACGGGCCGGTGACGGAACCTCGTTTCTTTCCCAGTTGGTCCGGCGCGGCTTCGGCCACGATTTGGCCGCCGAGCTTTCCAGCGCCCGGACCAAAATCACAGATATAGTCGCTCCCATTCATAACCTCGCGATCGTGTTCGACAACGATCAGCGTGTTCCCGAGATCGCGCAACCGATGAAGTGCCTTGAGGAGCCGCGTGTTGTCGCGCGGATGCAGTCCGATCGTCGGTTCATCCAATACGTACAAGACCCCGCATAATCCGCTGCCAAGTTGGCTGGCCAGCCGAATCCGCTGCGCTTCACCATTCGACAACGTCGCCGCGCCGCGCGCGAGGGTGAGGTATTCGAGACCGACATCGTTAAGAAACTGGACTCGGTTTGTGATTTCACGCAGCAGTTCGCCAGCGATCTTCCGATCGCGCTGAGAAAGCTTCCAGCCGCCGATCTCGCGCTGCAACTCGCCTAGCGGCATCCGGCACACTTCGTCGGCCGAGCGGTTGCGAAATCGCGCCGCCGCCGCATCATCGCGCAAACGGCTCCCTCCGCATGTCGTGCACTCGACCTCGCCCACGAATTGTTCCAGCCGCGAGCGAAACGCGGGAGACAAACGCGAGGCTTCTTCAAGTGCTGGATACAGCCCTTT
>CAZFLF010000298.1:0-7583 GCA_964519825.1 uncultured Pirellulaceae bacterium
GAAGGCCAAAGCCGATGCCGCCAAAGCCAAGTCGGACGCCGCGAAAGTCGCCAAAACCGACGCCGACGCAGCCGCTGCCACTGCGGAGGTCGCCAAAGCCGCTGCGGAGGCCGCCCCCGGCGACGCCGCCAAAGCCGCTGTCAAAACCGCTGCGGACGCCGCCAAAGTCGCTGCGGACACGGCCAAAACCACCAAAGCCGCCGAAGCCAAGTCCGCTACCGATGAGTCAAAAGTTGCGGCCGAGGCAGCGAAAGCCGCCGCCGCCGCGGCGGACGAGTACGAGCAGAATCTCCTAGCCAACTTTGGCGTCTATGGAAACGTTATCAAGGGGATCAACAACACGATTACCATTTGTCCCCCCAGCGGTGCGGTCGTAGGCATCTATGCCATGATTGATAACCAACGCGGCGTGTGGAAAGCACCAGCCAATGTGAGCTTGAACAGCGTCATCGAACCGACCCACTACTTCGACCTTTCCGAAACCGACGCACTTAATGTCGATACGGTCGCCGGCAAGTCGATCAATGCCATCCGTGCCTTCTCCGGCAAGGGCACGCTGATCTGGGGGGCACGCACGCTCGCCGGCAACGACAACGAGTGGCGCTACATTTCGGTTCGTCGCTTCTTCAACATGGTTGAAGAGTCTGTCAAGAAGTCGACCTATTGGGCGGTTTTCGAGCCCAATGACGCGAACACCTGGGTCAAGGTGCGCGGCATGATCGAAAATTACCTGACGCAGAAATGGCGCGAGGGCGCGCTAGCCGGCGCCACCACCAAAGAAGCATTCTTCGTCAAGTGCGGCCTGGGCGTGACCATGAACGCACAGGACATCCTCGAGGGGCGCCTAATCGTCGAAATTGGCATGGCGGTGGTACGGCCGGCTGAATTCATCATCCTGAAGTTCTCGCACAAAGTGCAGACCTCGTAGTCGCGTCCCTCACATCCGCTCCGTCAACGCTCACGACAAGGAACCTTCACCATGCCAGCTCAGTATCCGTTGCCCGTTTTTCATTTCGCCGTCCAATGGGGGGGCACGCGCATCGGTTTCTCCGAGGTCACCGGCCTCACGCAAGAGAACCAGGCCATCGAGTATCGCGATGGCTCATTCCCGGAGTACTCGACCATCAAGATGCCGGGGTTGCGCAAGTTTCCCAACATCACTCTCAAACGCGGAATCGTCAAAAGCGACAACGACTTTTTCAAGTGGCTCAACACCGTCAAGCTCAACACCGTGGAACGCCGCGATCTCGTCATCAGTTTGCTCAACGAGAACCACGAGCCAGTCATGGTGTGGAAGGCGCACAACGCGTTCCCGGTGAAGGTTGAAGGCCCACAGCTCAAGGCCTCCGGTAACGAGGTGGCCATCGAGTCCATTGAGGTCGCCCACGAAGGGCTCGAACTGCAGAACGAATAATGGCTAACTACTACCCACCGGTTGGGTTTCACTTCAAGGTCGAGGTGCTGGATTTACCTGCCAACGACTTCGATGTCCGCTTTACCGAAGTGAGCGGGTTGTCGGTCGAAATGGGCACCGAAGAGGTCGCCGAAGGGGGTGAAAATCGGTTCATCCAGAAGTATCCGACTCGTGCCAAGTACCCCGAGTTGGTTCTCAAGCGCGGGCTATTACGCAATTCAGAGGTCTGGAAATGGGCGCGGCAGTGCATCGAGGATTACCGCATCAAGCCCAAGAGCGTCGATATCAAGTTGCTCAACGAGTCCCACGAGCCGCTGATCACTTGGCACCTCGTCGGCGCCTATCCGACGAAGTGGTCGGTGTCGGACCTAAACGCCACCAACAACGCGGTCGTGATTGAGTCGCTGCAGCTGTTCTACCAGTACTTCACCGTGGACAAGTCCTGAGGATGCGATGCCAATCATTGTTGATGAAGTCGTGATCTCCGTTGAAGTCACCAACCAGGCTTCAGGCGGCAGCACCACTCCCGCCCCGGCCACCGAAGACAAGCAGGCGTTGGTAGCCGAGTGCGTCGAGCGGGTGCTGGACATCCTCCGTGAGCGCGAGGAACGCTGAGCATGAGTGAACGCGGCACGCTCGAGAAGCTGACCATTCTGGCCTATAAATTGCCCGATTATTCGGGCGATCCGGTCAGCCGCTTCGAGGCTTTTGTCAACCCGAATGAACTCACGGTGTCTTACGAGCTGGAGTACGAAAGCGCGCAAGGCTCGGGCACGACTAGCAGCCGCATGGAGTTCAAGAAGATGAAGCCGGGCGAGCTGGCGTTGACGTTCTTCCTGGATGGCACCGGTGCCAACGTGCGACCGGGCGAGGTGCAACCGGTGCAACGAATGGTCGAGCAGTTCCAGACGGTTACCAGCTACAACGGCAAAATTCACCGCCCGAACTACCTGAAGGTGATGTGGGGTACGCTGCAGGTCAAGCGTTGCGTGCTCAAGAGTGCCTCCATTGCCTACAAGCTGTTCAAGCCTGATGGTGTGCCGCTGCGCGCGGTGATCACCGCCAATTTCATTGAAAACGCCGACGATAAGACACGGGTGGCGCTGGCGCAGGACCAGTCGCCCGACCTGACACACCGCCGCATCGTCAAGGCCGGCGACAACCTACCGGGATTGTGCAACGAGATTTATGGTGACCCGCGTCTCTACTTGCGGGTGGCGCAGGCCAATGGCATCGACAACTTTCGCAACATCGCTCCAGGCACGCCGGTGTTCTTTCCGCCGCTGGAGAAATAGATCGTGCCCGACACACGCACCCTGCCGATCTCTGCCGAGCATCGCGAGTTCACCGTCAAGGTGGACGGCCAAGCAGTGCCGCGGGAGCACCAGATGCTGTCAGTGAGCATCCGCAAGGTAGCCAACCGCATTGCCTCGGCGCGTCTGTGCTTCCTGGACGGCGCGGCGTCTGCGAGCGATTTTCCAATCAGCAATTCCGAGCTGTTTGTACCAGGCAAGACGGTCGAGATTCTTGCGGGCGCTGGCCGGGCAATTCATTCCCTGTTCAAGGGCATCGTCGTACGCCACGCATTGCGCGTGCGGGACCACAGCGCGCCCCAATTAATTGTCGAATGCCGGCATCCCGCCATGAAGCTAACTGTAGTGCGGCGGAATGCGAGCTACTTCGATCAGTCGGACAGCGACATCATCGAAGCCTTGTTGTCGGCGGCCGGACTGCAAGCCGAGGTCGAGGCCACCCCGTTCAAGCACAAACAACTGGTGCAGTTCCACACCAGCGACTGGGACTTCTTGCTGGTGCGTGCCGAAGTCAACGGCAAGCTGGTACTGCCCAAGGACGATCAGCTCGTGGTCAAGGCGCCGGACATGAGCGGCACCCCGGTTTGCAGCCTTCAGTTCGGCGCCACCCTGCTGGAACTGGATGCCGAGATCGACGCCCGCCAGCAATACGCCGCCGTGCGTGGCGTGACCTGGGACCCAGCGCAGCAAGACATGCTGGAGGTCGACGGCGAAGAGCCAGCCATCACCGGCCCCGGCGATTTGTCCGCTGACGATCTGGCCGCCGTGGCGGCCGCCGAGCGATTGGAGCTGCGGCACGCGGCAATCGTGCAGGCCGAAACACAAGCCTGGGCCAATGCCGTTTGGCTCCGCTCGCGGCTTAACAAGGCCAGCGGCCGCTGCAAGTGCGAGGGTATTGGAAGCATCAATCCCGGAGACGTCGTCACGCTGGCGGGAGTCGGTACGCGCTTTAACGGGAACGTGTTTGTCACCGGAGTGCGACAGGAGTTCGACCTGGTGCAAGGCTGGAAGACGCATGTGCAGTTCGGTGGCATCGACCGTGAGCGGCAGACGGCGGACCAGTTCGGAGCACCGCCTGCAGGCGGTCTGCTGGCGCGCGTGACTGGGCTGCAGATTGGCGTCGTCGCGAGCAATGAAGATCCGGACGGTGAGCACCGCGTCCGCATCCGCCTGCCAATGGTGAACAACGAAGACGACGGTATTTGGGCACGCGTGGCGAGCCTGGACGCCGGAAAAGATCGAGGTTTTTTCTTTCGCCCGGAGATTGGCGACGAGGTCGTGGCTGGATTCCTGGACGAAGACCCGCGCTGCCCGGTGATCCTGGGAATGCTCCACAGCAGCGCCAAAGCCGCCCCGCTGCCAGGCTCGGACGACAATCACGAAAAGCTGTACAAGAGCCGTAAAGGGCTGCGGCTCTACTTCAACGACAAGAAGAAGGTGCTGCAACTCGACACGCCGGCCGGCAATAGTATCACGATGAGCGAAGACGAAAAGTCCATCGTGCTGGCCGACCAGAACGGCAACAAGATCGAGATGAACGCCGACGGTATCAACATCGAAAGTGCGAAGGCGCTCACACTCAAGGCGAGCACGGAGGCCAAAATGGAGTCGGGTACCTCGTTCTCCGCCAAGGGGGGAACCGAACTCAAGCTGGAAGGCAGCACCAAGGCAGAACTTTCCAGCAGCGCGACCACCAAGGTGGTGGGCGGCATCGTGCAGATCAACTAGCAAAGGGGGAGCGACATGCCTGCAGCAGCACGCGTTGGCGACACCAGTATTCACGGCGGCACCATCACCGGGCCGGGCGTGGCGACCGTGCTCATAGGCGGGAAGCCAGCCGCGGTGGCCGGCGATCTGCATGTGTGCTCGCTGCCACCCACTGCGCACCAACCGACGGTGAGTCCCTTTCCGAGTGGCAGCAGTACGGTTTTCATCGGTGGCCGTCCGGCAGTTCGCAACACCGACACCTCCGTGTGCGGCGCCATGGCCGCGGTCGGCGAGCCAACTGTGATGATTGGTTAAGGAACCCACGCATGGAAAACAGTAACCAGTCCGACCAGTACCGCTCCTTCCTCGGCACCGGTTGGAGCTTCCCTCCCTCGTTTAGTAAGGGGGGTGTGGTGATGACGGAAGATGAGGAAGACATCCAAGCGAGCCTGCAAATCCTATTTCGCACCGCACCGGGAGAGCGATTCCTGCAGCCCACGTATGGTCTGGATATGCAGGCGCCAATGTTCGAGCCGATGAGCACCACACTCCGCACCTTCCTCATCGACCGAGTGCGCACGGCGATCCTGATCCATGAGCCACGCATCACGCTCATTAACCTGCAGATTGACAGCCCCGATCCCCACGACGGCTCGCTGCGCGTCCTGCTCGAATACGAAGTCCGCGCCACCAATTCGCGATTCAATCTCGTTTTTCCCTTCTACATTAGCGATAGCAACGAATTTCGCGCTGCGATCGCAGCCACGTCGGCGCGATAAAACACAGATCCGAAGATGTCAGAACAGAACATCATCCAGAATATGATTTCGCGGCTCGGGCAGAATCAGGAGGATCGGCTCCCGCCTGAGCTCGGCCGCCATTTCGTCGACGTCGACGGGCGGGGGGCCGAGGTGCTGCTCGCGCAGGCGGCCGAGCTGGCAAAGGTGCTGCGTTTGTATGGTGACAGCGACGAGTTTGCCTCAGGAGACTGGTCCTCCTTTTTTCGTGCCGGGGACGACACGGAGTTGTTGAATCGCAAAGATGGCACCGTGCCGCCCCATCTCGGCTTGTTCTTGAGTTTTCTGCAGCTGTACCGCTATCCACAGGAAGCAATCAACGCCATCACCGGGGACCACCTGGACTTCCAGTTTCGTCACGTACTGCGTTTTGAACCGCATCCGGCGCGGCCAGACCGCGCCCACCTGCTGCTGGAGTTAAAGAAAGGGGCCACACAGACAGTAATTAGTCCACGGCAGTCGTTCTCCGCTGGCAAGGACGCTCACCGCGTCGAACTCATCTACGCGTCGGAGCGAGAAGTGGTCATCAACCACGGCCAGGTCGCGGCGTTCCATGCGGTATTTCGCGACGCCACCAGCTTGCGCTTTGCGCCCGTCGCTAACTCCACGGACGGACTGGGCGGCGCGCTTGATAAGCTGCAGCCCAAGTGGCACGCGTTCGGCCATGCCGATCTCCCTCCCGCGCAGATCGGTTTCGCACTGGCGTCACCGGTGCTGCGCATGCAGGAGGGGACAAGAACGATCACTCTTGACCTGCAACTTGGCGCGTTAGACTCGGCCCTCCACAAACCCACTTCGCTTGCCGAGGCATTTGAAGCTCACATCACCGGCCCAAAAGGTTGGTTGGGGCCATTCTCACTCTCCGGCAAATTAGTTGGCGGTCAGTTGACGCTCACCGCCGATGTGCCCGCCACAGAGCCGGCGATTATCGACTACAACGCTCGCCTGCATGGGCACCATTTTGCGGCGCAGGCGCCGGTGCTGCAGCTGCTGCTGAAGCCGGACGCCCCACTTCACTACACCGACCTCGAAGGGCTGTCCGTGAGCAAGGGACGGATCACCGTCGAGGTGGACGCGGTCGCATCACTGACACTAGAAAACGATTACGGCAGCCTCAACCCGAAGAAGGCTTTCCAGCCGTTTGGTGCCCAGCCGGTAACCGGGTCGCGGTTCATGATCGGTTGCGAAGAGGCGCTCTCCAAGCGCCTGCTGGACCTGCACGTGAAACTGACCTGGCAGGGCGCCCCGCCCAATCTGCGCGACTGGTACGCCAACTACGACCGCGGTTCCGAGATGAAGAACGGCGTAACTGTCTTAGTGGCCTACCAGGATCGTAGCAACCAGTCGATCTCTATAACGCGCGACCTGATGGCGCGCAATACAGAGGGTGTCTCGGTGCTCTCACCGATCGCGCCTTTATCAAAACCGTATCTCCAGTTGGAAAAGTCGCAGCTCTTCGGGTTGCTGTCAGCAGGCAGCGTCGTCGGCCGTCTGCTTGGGCATCGCTTCCAGATGGCAAAGCCGATCCACCAGCGGCCCCATGTTCCGCCGCCAGACGTCCGCAGCGGATTCGTGACCGTGACGCTCGTCGATGATTTTCTGCATGCCGACTATCGCAGGGAAACCATTGCCAACGCGCTGAAGGAGGGGTCGGTGGTGCATACCAAAGACTACAAGCCAACCGTACTGAATGAGCCCTACACGCCGACCGTTCAGGCGATCAGCCTCGGTTACCGGGCCCAGTCGGAAGAAGTCGACTTCAGTGCCGACGAGTTAGCCAGCTTCACCAACCCCGACCTGCAGTATTTCCACGTCGGGTGTTTCGGACAGATGCGCGAACACGCCTATTTGCGCCACCAGCTCAGCTATATCGATGACAAGCGTGTCCGCCTCCTGCCGGCCTATCCGCACCACGAATTCCTGATTGGGGTCTCCGGCGTGGCTGCGGGAGACAGCCTAAGCTTGTTGCTGCAAGTCGCCGAGGGGAGTGCCGACCCGGATCTGCCGCCCCAGAAAATCAGCTGGTCCGCGCTGAGCGACAACTATTGGCGGCCTCTCACGAATCGGGAGCTGGTGTTGGACACCAGCCATGGGTTGCGGACCAGCGGCATCGTGGCACTGACACTGCCATCCGAAGTGACCACCGAGCACACCTTCCTGCCTACCGGGCTAGTGTGGCTGCGCGCCACGGTTCCGGCGCACAGTGCAGCCGTGTGCCAGCTGGTGAAGGTGGCTAACAATGCTGTGGAGGTGCGCTTTGCCGACCAAGGCAATGACCCGGCGCATCTTGCCAGCGCACTTGCGGGCGGTAGCATCACTAAGCTCAAGGTGCCGCAGGCGGCGGTCAAGCGC
>CAZFLF010000299.1:0-7568 GCA_964519825.1 uncultured Pirellulaceae bacterium
CCTCGTTCTGCGACGCGTCGCATCGGCACGACCCCATGCTTTACTTTTGCACGGCAAAAGCCGTAACTTCACGATCAAGGCGGTCCCCGAGTCGATCCTTTTCTGATTCCAATTCATACCGCGTCTGCAGATTCAACCAAAACCGTTCTGTCGTCCGAAAATAGCGAGCCAGCCGAAGGGCCGTGTCCGCCGTTATCGCGCGTTTGCCCCGAACGATCTCGTTAATTCGTCGCGGCGGTACGCCAATATCCTTTGCGAGCCGATATTGGCTGATACTCATCGGTACCAGGAATTCCACCAGTAGTATCTCTCCGGGATGAACCGGCTCGACTTTCTTTCGTGACATGTGTAGGCCTTCACTGCGGCGCATCGATCCGCGCGTTATTTGGCGTCTTTCGTTTTGTCACGTTTGATTTCTCGAACATCGAGACCAAGCGCCGTGCCGAAACGACTCAGAGTCGGGTCGTCAAACAATTCCTCCTTGTAGCAGCGTGTGAGAAGGTTAACCACATAGCGTTTCGATTAACCGGGCCGCGAAGGATGATCTTCCGTTGGCACACTCCCGAATCGAGTCTCCGGTTCAATCGTTGGTTCGAACTTCTCTGAGGAATTGATCCAGGTTTGCGGGACAATTCTCTTGACCGTGTGGACAAACGCAACCGTTAGCATTCCAGCTATCGGCCCAAACAGTAAATGGGCGTGTGTGCATGGACACACTGTCAGTGCACCAACAACGGTGACAACCGCGAACGTCAGATAGATTCCCATTTTGTCGAAGATCGAACGTTGCGCAAACAGTACTGCAACGAGACCACCGTAGATCATGGCTCCTAAGAACCACGCGGCCGGTCGGGGGACATCGAAGTAAATCATGAACGCGTGGACGACTCCGACCATCGCACCCGCACCAACCGCTCGCCCGACCCACTTGGCAGTCACTTGTACGCCTTACCCATCTCCGTCACCTCGGGATGAAAGTCAATCCGCACGATCAAGAACAACCCTGCCGAATAGCTCCTTTCGGACAGACTCCCACGGCACTAGCGTTACCGTACCAGCATCAACTTCGGCAGATCTGCGTTCAACTTCTGCAAGCCACTCCGGTGAAGGAGACGGCGGACGATCATCGGGCACGGAAGCCGCTAAGTCGTCGATTAGACGTAGCCGTTCGTCGTCGGAAAGCTGGGACGCGGCGGAAAGTACTGATTCGTATTGAGTCATCGTCGGAACCTCCGCTTGGATTCCACCTACCCGAACGTCGAAGGTCAGTTGCCTGCTCACATCGCGCGAGTTTGGAACGACAGTATACCGTGACCGAAGCGAACGAAACAAATGTGAGAACGACTCGCAGGTCAACTGCAGCGCCCTTCAAACGCACCAGCCCTTAGAAACGGCCTCGTGGTCTGATTCTGGCAGCGGGGACGCTGTTGGCGGAGGCTGGAAGTCATGCTGCCGATGGTGCTTGTGTCCTATACTTTCTTTGGAACTGGTTGTCGTTCACCCCAGTTGAGAAGTGATTCCATGATCGAGATGAACCCTGGGTATGCCCACGAATCACGGGTCGGTCCAGTTTTTGACGTCACGTCCTGGTCGGCTTCCAAGAGCCTGTGGATGAGTCTGATGGGACTGATCTTTGCGGTCCAGGCGCTGGGCGCGGCCGTGTTTCTGTGGAACCCCCGAATCATGGACGGGAAGATGCCGCCGGGGACACAGCACGTGATCAGCGACGTCATCGAGGTTCATCGCACCCACGCGTGGCCGATTCGCGGTGGCATCGCCTTGGCCGGCGGATTGGGCTGGGTGTTCTCGGCCGCATCCATCGCTTTTTTTCGGGATGGTTGTTGCGGCAACTATTATTTCCGGGCTGGTCCAGGGGGCTTGTCGTTGCGAATGCCGCAGGGCCTTTCCTGGCAGCATGGCGGATTCGTATCGGCAGTCCTGGAACTCGACCTGCCGTGGGACGAGATCAAACGCCTGACGGTAACGCAAACCAAGCAGATTGGATCGCTTTCCCGCAACTCGGGTAACGTCGGCGCTGAAATGAAGATTGTCACGCACCTGGGAAAGACCCACCAGATCGACCTGGGGGGCCTAGAAGCCGCCGCCTATCTGATCCACGAGCGGCTCATCGACTCTCAGGAGATGATGCCCGCCAATCTCGGCGCGACGCTGCCGCAAGACACTGCCGTTTAACGGCCACTTGGTCGGTAATGGTCGCGAAAAGGGCAGGGTCCGGGGACCTGCCAAACTCGACAGGTCCGCTGTGAGGGCTTACACTTGCAGCGATTCATGATCGACTGTCGGTCTCCGCATCCCACCTGAACCATGTGGTCTCCATGAACTTTGCTGTACCGGGGTTGAGCGCTGAGCGTCTGCAAGCGGCCTTCGTAACCGCGCGACGTGCCTTGCTTGCCGAGCGTGTTGAGGCTGGACATTGGGTCGGGGAACTGTCGACGTCGGCACTGTCCACCGCGACGGCGGTTAGTGCATTATCGCTTGTGGCCAAGGCCGGCACCCAGGAAACCGCCGCTAATTCGCACTCGCCTAACCAGATTTCCGCCCTGATCGCCGGAGGCGTCCGCTGGTTGGCCGGGCATCAGAACCGGGATGGGGGTTGGGGCGACACGCAGGCGAGTCACTCCAATATTTCCACCACATTCTTGGCAATCGCCGCGATCCATTTGGCATGCATTGCGGATCAGCACGGGGATCTGCTGCGGCGCGCGAAACAGTACGTTGAAACCGCTGGAGGCTGGTCCGCGCTCAGGAAACGATACGGCCGAGACAAAACGTTCGCGGTCCCCATTTTGACAAATTGTGCGCTGGCCGGGTTGGTCGAATGGCGTGACGTTTCGGCGTTGCCATTCGAGTTGGCTTGTTTCCCGCAGAGCATGTATCGAATGCTGCGGTTACCGGTCGTGAGCTATGCGATTCCGGCACTGGTGGCGATTGGCCAGGCTCGCTACTTCCATCGTCCGCCGCTGAATCCGCTAACGCGGTGGATTCGTTCGCGGCTGGTCGAAAAGAGCCTGCGGGTCTTGGAGCGGATGCAGCCCGCTAGTGGCGGGTATCTCGAAGCGGTGCCCCTGACGAGTTTCGTCGTGATGAGTTTGGCTGCAACCGGACGCGCTGGGCATGCCGTGACTAGCAGCGGCGTGCGGTTTCTGATTGAGTCAGTCCGTCCTGATGGGAGTTGGCCGATTGATACGAATTTGGCCACCTGGAACACAACGCTGTCTCTCAATGGACTTGCCGCGGGGGGAGTGGATATCGCCGAGCAGAGTTGTCTGGATTGGTTATTGAACTGTCAGACGAAGCTAATCCATCCCTTTACGGGCGCGGAACCCGGCGGTTGGGGCTGGACCGATTTGACCGGTTCGGTCCCCGATGCGGACGACACACCGAGCGCGCTGTTGGCACTGGCAACGTGGAGCCGCTCGTCAAAGTGCTCGGGGCCCGACCGGCGGCGGATTCGTGACGCGGCAGCCGCGGGGGTGCGTTGGTTGCTGGGACTGCAGAATAGCAACGGCGGCTGGCCAACGTTTTGTCGCGGCTGGGGAAAATTGCCGTTTGATCGTAGTGGTGCGGACCTCACCGCGCACGCGATCCGAGCCCTGCACGCTTGGTCCGATCTCGCCGACTCTCGCCGCGAAATACAACGTGGCTTGAAGTATCTGGCGGGCGCTCAGCACCGGGATGGAAGCTGGGTTCCTCTGTGGTTTGGCAATCAGGATCATCCCCGTGAGGAGAACCCGGTTTACGGCACGGCCAAGGTGCTGCTGGCTTATCGCGATCTCGGCCTGCTCGAAGCTCACTCCGTTCAGCGCGGGTGGGCGTGGTTACGCGCGGCGCAGAACCCGGACGGTGGTTGGGGGGGCGCTGTGTCACTCGATTCGAACGGATCAAGGACCGTCGTCAGCAGTGTGGAAGAGACCGCTTTGGCAGTCGAAGCATTGCTCGCCGAGCCAGTGGCCGGGCAGTCTGTTGCAATGGGGCCAGTAAGTGGCGTCGGAGTTGCCACCGGTGAAGTCGGTCCTCAGTCTGGACTTGTGGTTCAGCGTGCGGAGTTGATTCGGGGGCTGAACTGGCTCGTCGAGACGGTCGAGGCGGATCGGTTCCGACGACACTCGCCGATTGGTTTTTACTTCGCCAAGCTCTGGTATCACGAGAAGCTGTATCCCATAATCTTCACAACCTCTGCTTTGGGTCGGGCGGTACTACAGTATTCCGCTCCAGCCGAACGGAGTCCTACGAAATCCCGCCTGATGTCCGTTGCGGCGGACCGCGAATTACTCCAGCAGCGGACCAAACCGAAACGTCCGCTTGCCCCGAGTGGAAAGGACGATTCCGTTGCCAGCGTCCCCGCAATTAAACAACCCTGCCCGTAGATTCTCCGCGTTTGTCCGCCCGGCGGCTAACGCCCCGATAAAGAGGAATGCACCTTGATTACCGCAACCGTGTTGCCATTAACCGGCGAGATAGAAACCGGAGCCGAGGTCTCAAAACGCACATCGCGGCGCCGCAAGACCGCGCACCTTAAAGATGTTCCGGAAACGAAGGAATTGCGCGTTCGCCTGCGAGCTCAAGGCGCGCAGATCATCAGCCGGCTGGACAAGTCCCGGCCATTATCCAAGGACGAGCTGGAGTTAATCTCGCGCGGACTCCTTGAGGAGTTCGGTCAGCCGGAACGATTCCTCGGCTGGACGATGGTCGTGTTGGCCACTGAATTCTGGCGCGAGCAGGTCGCCGCGATCCCGCCGTCGCGACGGCTGTTCCTGCTGCCGCATTGTCTGAAACATGCCGAAGGCTGCCCGGCCGATTACGACGAGTTCGGATTGGATTGCCGCAAGTGCGGCGCATGCAGCATCGCCGATTTCCGCACCACCGCCGAAAACATGGGTTACAAGGTGCTGGTCGCTGAAGGTTCGCCGATCATCCTGAAGATCATTGTCAGCGGGTATGTCGACGCGATTGTCGGCGTCGCGTGCCTAAACGTGCTGGAAAAGGCCATCGACAAGATTCTGCTGGCTGGCATCCCGTGCATGGCGGTGCCGCTCCTATCGAGCGATTGTCGCAATACGTCGGTGGACGAAGACTGGGTCGACGAGATGATTCGGGTGCAGCATTCGCAGCCCGTGACTCAAACTCGCAGTTATGTCCATCTCATGCGCTCGGCGGCGAACATGTTCGAGTCGAATGAACTCGAGCGGTTGGTGCCGCGATTGCGTGGCGGACCCCGCTTGGCCGAAGTGAATGGACGCGGCACTGCGGGTTTAGATCCGATCGCTGCCACCGAAGCGATTGCGTTTGACTTCTTGTCCAAGGGTGGCAAGCATTCCCGCCCGTTCATCACTTTGGCGGTTTACGATGCGTTGACCGACGGCCACGGTACTCTTGGCAATGGCGCTCAGGCGGTTGATTCCATTCCCGACGCGGTGCGCCGCGCGGCAATGTCGATCGAAACGTTTCACAAGGCATCGTTGGTCCACGACGACATCGAGGACAACGACTCTTTCCGGTATGGCGAAGAGACCGTCCATCGGCGTTTTGGCACGCCGACCGCGATCAATGTCGGCGACTATCTCATTGGCATGGGGTATCGCCTGGTCAGCCGCGAGATCAAGGCACTGGGCGCGGAAGCCGCCGCCGATGTGCTCGATTATTTGGCCGACGCGCACGTGCGACTGTCCGAGGGACAAGGCGCCGAGTTGTTGTGGCGCGACGCGACCGACAAGCGTTTGAAACCGATCGACGCGTTAAAGATTTACGCGTTGAAGACTTCGCCGGCATTTGAAGCGGCGCTGTTCACGGGCGTACGGCTGGCGGGATCAGTGAATGGATTTGCTGAACCGATCAAGCAATTCGCCCGCAATCTCGGTGTCGCATTCCAGATTCTAAATGATCTGCAAGATTGGCGCGGCGACGATCACAATAAGCTGGCCGCAGGTAGCGACTTGTTGGGTGGACGGCCGACCGTGTTGTGGGCGCTGGCCCTGGAAGGGCTGTCTCCGGCCGGTCAACAGAAACTGCTGTCGTTGACCGGCGCCGACGACAGCCCGGCGGCTGAACGAATTAACCAGGTTCGCCACCTTTACTCGGAGGCTGGCGTCTTTGAGAAAGCCCACCGACTGGTGGACAAACACCAGGAACGAGCCGAGACGATCGCCGACGAGATTCAACCCGACGAGCTCCGGCGTTTGTTTTATTACTTGATCGATACCGTTCTTGAACGTCCCACCGAACACCAACCTGCTGAATCACCCAAACCTGCCATCATTAGTCCCACAAGCCTGTTGATGCGGAGCTAGTATCTGTTTGTTGAGTCTTGTATTGCTAGTGTCGATTTGTGACCCGTAACCCGATGCGTAAGCGAGGCAGAACCCTCGCGTACTTCTGCCTCGCTAACGCTTCGGGTTACGATGGCTGGCTAAGTGCGATCGTCTTTTGCAATCCAGGACTCAATAAACGGCATGACTCTTCGACGTGCCACACCCGAACTCGACGCATTGGTCGACCTGTTCTACGTGGAGCGCGCGGCATTGGGCGTTTTTCGGGAAGTCTCGGAAGCGGAACTGTCCGCCGAGGCACGGCGACTGTTGGCCCATGACCAGCATATGACGGTTACAGTCGAAGACTTCCACCATTGTCCTGTGTCAGTCGAGGTCCTCCAGACGCACGTCACGCCGACCCATTACTCACGCAAGATACTGCTACGGCGACAGTCGGACCAGGAAGTCGTGTTATTCGGGTTAGTACGGTTGAGCCTGGGCGTGCTCGATCCGGAAGTGCGTGCAGAAATCGAAAGCCAGCGCACGCCCCTGGGGCGCATTCTGATTATGCACAACGTGCTGCGGACGGTGAGGCGGTTGTCACTTTGGCGGGTGACGCCGTCGGTGGAGCTAGGCGGGTTTTTTGGGCTACGCGTCCCGCAGGACTGTTTCGGTCGGACCGCTTTGATTTATTGCGACGGTGTGCCCGCGGTCGAATTGTTAGAGATTGTCGCACCCGTGTGATCGGTGTCCCACGGGCACGTGGAATTTGACCGATCTATGGATTGGCCGTATTTTCTAGCATGGAGCTAGAGGCATCTTCTAGCTGGGTGGCTGGTTCGAAAGTTGGGTGGCTGGCGGCTGAGCTTGCGAAGCCGCAGACACGCCACCCTAGAACCACACCTATGACTTATGACAAGTTGATGCCTGCCGAATGACGAGCCGATCCTGACTCTTTTTCCCACTGGGATTCCTCCCAGGACCGCATGACGCGAGCAGTCATCGTTGTTGCAGTAATCCTGACGCTGATGGGTCATGCCGTCTCCGCCGAGCCGGATCGACCCTGGGCGTTTGAATCGCCTCGTCGGCCGTCCCTCCCCGCTGTGCGTGATCGTGCCTGGCCGGCGAACGCGATCGATTACTTCGTCCTGGCGCAGTTGGACTCGCAGGCGTTGACCCCCGCTCCCCGAGCCGACCGTGCGACTCTGCTTCGACGCGTCACGCTCGACCTGACCGGCGTTCCGCCGGACGTCTACGAATTGGAGAGCGATCTGCTGGCCCATTCACCGGACGCGTACC
>CAZFLF010000300.1:0-7561 GCA_964519825.1 uncultured Pirellulaceae bacterium
CTCCGCGCCGCAATTCACGACGCGGAGCGGCGTGCCACACTAGAACGCGCACGCCTGCGGCTTGCGGTTAAACGAAGAGCGCATATCTAGCGAACATACACCCCCGAAGAACATCAGGCGTTTGCTTGCAACCCTGATAGGCCACTGTTATACCGTGCGTGCTCGCGAGGTACCGATCGTTCTCCGGAGTCTGACTGATGATTCAATCCACTTCTGTTGCTTCGTCCGACGCTCCCGGCCGCGGCGCATGGCTCGCGCTCACCGCCGCGTTGCTCGGTTGGATGTTCGACGGTGCGGAGATGGGCGTCTTTTCACTTGTTGGGCGCCCGGCCTTGCAGGATCTGCTGGGAAAACAAGCGTCTTTCACGCAGCTCGCCAAGACCGAGCAGGAACAGCAGGTGGCGCTATGGCTAGGTGTCATCACGGCGTTGTTCTTGGTGGGAGCCGCGACCGGCGGTGTCCTGTTTGGCTGGCTCGGCGACCGCATTGGCCGGGTGCGGGCAATGACGTTTAGCGTCCTGGTCTACGCGATATTCACCTCGTTGTGCGGTGTGGTGACATCGCCGTTGCAGCTTGGCGCGTTCCGATTCATCGCCTCGTTGGGTATGGGAGGCGAATGGTCGTTGGGCGTGGCGCTCGTCATGGAGGTGTGGCCCAACAAATCGCGAGCGTTCATGGCTGGACTGATCGGCGCCGCGGCGAACGTGGGCTATTTGATGGTTGCGTTCATCGGGCTGGTCCTCTCATCGTTCATCGGAGGCGTAAGAGAAACGCTGTCGGATGCCGGTATGTCCCAGTCCTGGATCGAACATCTCACGGCGAACCAGGGGTGGCGCATCATGATGATTCTGGGCATTGTTCCGGCGCTGTTGACATTCTTCATCCGCATCTTCGTTCCCGAGTCGACCAAATGGAAAGAAGAGAAAGAAAGTGGTAATACGTCGAATTGGGCGACGGTGGATTTGTTGGGAGTGTTGTTTGGGGCGCTTGGACCTGGCGTGCTGGTGTATTTATATGCATTTCCAAGCACAGGCAATTTCGAGCACACTTTGCGCGTGCGGCTCATTGCGACCGTGTTTGGAGTCCTGGTTGCGATCCTCGGGTACACATTCCCCGTGCTGCGTTATTTGCAGCGACTCAAGGCGGCGAATGAGCTTTCGGAAGTCACTACCGCGTCGCGCCGCCGCCGGATGTTGTTAGTTCGAGATGGCGTAGTCGCCGGCACCGTCGCGGCTGTCCCTACCGCTTCCATCATCCGCCGAATGTTGTTAGCCGCCTGTCTCAGCGGCGTCGCGCTGCTCGGGACGTGGGGTGGCACGCAACAGGCGCCGGCCTGGGCCGACAAACTGACGGAACCCGATAAGGTCGCAGGAGTAATGCGGTACGCCAAAGAGTACACGTTGTTGTGGCTGTCCGTCGGCGCGATCGTAGGCACCATTGCCGCCGCGTTACTGGGCGATTTGATCGGCCGCCGTAAAGCGTACTTCGTGTTGTGTGTCTTGTCGTTCGGTTCGGTGTTCCTGCTATTTCAAGTGAACAAGGAGTTTGGTGCCGGCCTGCTCGCCTCCGCGTTCGTGGCCGGAGCCTGCACCGCGTCGTTCTATGGCTGGTTGCCGCTGTATCTGCCCGAGTTATTCCATACCAACGTGCGCGCGACGGGCCAAGGCTTTGGCTTCAACTTCGGGCGCATTCTGGCCGCGGTTGGTTCGTTGCAACTTGGCGCGTTGGTAAATAAATACTCCGGTGGTTTACAGCTCGGACCGATCCAGCTTGCCGGAGGCTATCCCTCTGCTTGCACGTTGCTCAGCCTCGTCTACTTCGTGGGCATGGTACTCATTTGGTTCGCGCCCGAAACTCGCGGCCAGCCACTTCCAGACTGAGAATACTTAGGCGGATCGGGTCACATCATTCGGATGTGGCGCCGTATCGAGATGCCACTCGTGTGGTGCGATCGAAGTCACCCATGAGTTGGTCGATGTGGTTTCGCGCGGCCAGGGAATACGTCTGGCTGAAGTGGCCCAGGCGATTGGCCACGAACTGCTGACGCTCCGCATTAGGAGGAGATTTGCGGAAGAGTCGAGTCGAAAGTTGCGCCTTCCAGGCGATCAGACTCTGGGAAAAGTTGGTTCCCAGAGTCGGCGGCTGACCGCTGGCACTGTGCAAACCCATCGCTGTGAATCCGAATAACATCCAGACGACCAATAACACTCCGAGCAGTTCGACCGTCACCGCCTGGATTCCTTGGAATAGACGCTTCATGTTGGCACTCCGTTGAGCTGGGATTCATCGATTGGGGGTTCATCCGTCGGTTGCCTGTTTTTGCAACCAGCGCGCCAGCCCCGAAGCAATTGCGGACTTGTGGCGGTAAGATCCGGCACAGACGGATGTTGGAGATTAACCGTGTTTCCAGCTAGCTCGCCTGGATGCCGCGCTAGTTGTAAGGATCAGGATTCGTTTTGAAGGATACTGCGTCGGCCCAGCTTCTGGTTGTTTCCGCCCCGACCACTGCCTAGGATTCACCGATGCCGCAATCCCCGCCGCGCGATCAGCTCGCGCAGATGTACTTTGATCAACTTCCGTTCCCACCATATCCAGTGCAGGAAGATGCGCTGCTGCAGTGGTTCACGGCGGAACAGGGGGTCTTGGTTTGCGCGCCGACGGGGACCGGCAAGACGCTGATCGCCGAAGCGGCTCTTTTCGAGGCGCTCCATACGGGCAAGCAGGCTTACTACACCACGCCCCTTATCGCGCTCACCGAACAAAAACTTCGCGAAATGCAAGCCGCCGCAGTGCGATGGGGTTTCCGCGAAGAAGATATCGGGCTGGCGACCGGCAATCGCCGCGTCAATCCCGACGCTCCGGTGCAGGTCGTCGTCGCGGAGATTCTTTTCAATCGGTTGCTGCACCGCGAGGCATTTGACTTCAGCCAGGTCGCGGCGGTGGTGGTCGATGAATTCCACAGCTTCAACGACCCCGAGCGTGGCATCGTTTGGGAGTTCACGCTCGCTATGCTCCCGACGCACGTACGGTTGCTGCTCCTATCGGCGACCGTCGGCAATGCGTACGAGTTTGTGAGTTGGCTCCGCACCGCGCACCAACGAAAGTTGGAACTGGTGCAAAGTAACCAGCGTAAAGTGCCGCTGAACTTTCACTGGGTCGGTGACATGCTGCTGACCGAGCAGATCGAGAAAATGGCCGAAGGGAGCGACGAAGAACGCCAGACGCCGGCGTTGATTTTCTGTTTCAACCGCGAGCAGTGCTGGAACGTCGCCGAGCAACTCAAAGGGAAGCGACTGCTGGCCGAGGGCCAACAAGCTCGCTTGTCCAAGGAACTCGAACGCCGCGATTGGTCGGAAGGGGCGGGGCCGAAGTTGAAGGCGATTTTGCTCCGCGGCGTCGGCGTCCATCACGCCGGTGTATTGCCCAAATACCGTCGCATCGTCGAGGACCTATTCGAGTTGAAGCTGTTGTCCGTGTGTGTCTGCACCGAGACGCTCGCCGCGGGGATCAACTTGCCCGCGCGGAGCGTCGTGCTGCCCGAGTTGCTGAAAGGGCCACCCGATAAGAAAAAACTGATCGACGCCAGTGCGGGTCACCAGATGTTCGGCCGTGCGGGCCGGCCGCAGTTCGACAGCCAGGGCTATGTCTTCGCGTTGGCTCACGAAGACGACGTAAAGATTCTGCGGTGGCGCGAAAAGTACGACCAGATCCCCGAAACGACCAAGGATCCGCAACTCCTCCGGGCGAAGAAGAATCTCAAACGCAAAATGCCGACTCGGCGAAGTGGCGAGCAGTATTGGACCGAGGGACAATTCGAGAAGCTGTGCACGGCGTTACCGGCCAAACTGTCCAGCCGTGGGCCGCTCCCCTGGCGCATGCTCGCCTACATGCTCGACGCCTCGCCGGAAGTCGAAATCATTCGCCGGCTCATCGGCAAGCGGCTGATGGATGGCAAGCAGTTGGAGATCGCGCAAGGCTCGTTGACTCGCATGTTACTCACGCTGTGGACGGGCGGATACGTGGAACTTGAACCGAAACCGCCGCTGCCGTCCGAATCCTCCACGCCACCACCCTCCGGCGGTGAGCCACCTCCGCCGTATCGACCCGACTTCGCCCGTCCGACAGATCGCTTGAAATTGCTCACCCACTTCCGCAGCGTCAATCCGCTGTACGGCGTGTTCCTGATCCACCACCTCGGCATCGCCGATCGAGTTGAACGAGTACAGGCGATGGAGAGCGTGTTAGAAATGCCCGGCTCGGTCGCGCGCTTCGTACGGGTGCCGCAGCACGACGAGTTGCCTCCGGGACCACTAGCCACTACGCGCCTGGATGTGGAACTGCTGCGACTCGGCTTGGCCACGCTGGAGGAACTCGGTCACAAATCCGAGGAGGAAGACGAGGACGAACAGGATGGCAGACGCGGGTTTTTTGAAGAGGAGCCGGTTCGCGTACTGACTCTGGCCGAGAAGTTGCGACGGTTATTCGACCATGATTTTCCCGGTGTGCATGGCGTGTTCACCACGCCAGTTTGGGCGGCGGGCGAGTTGCTCGAATTCGGCGGCCACTTCAACAAGTACATCACGAGCAAGCAGCTACAAAAGCAGGAGGGAGTTCTCTTCCGTCATCTCCTGCGGTTGATCCTGCTCCTCGGCGAATTCAAGCCGTTAACACCGGCGGACATGAGTCCAGAAGACTGGCGTGCTGATTTGGAAGATATCTCCGCGCGTTTGGCCGACTGCTGCCGCCGCGTGGATCCCTCCAGCACCGACAAGGTACTCGAAGAAGCCGAATCAGGAACGGATGAGTGAAGTCCGGAGTTGCTGCCGTTAACTTCGGCCGGTGCTTACCCAACGGACACCTCGATATGTGTCACGAAAACATTCACAGACAATCGTTGGCTGGCTTCTTCAGGCGATGCTGTTTCAAAGAAAAGTTCCAACGCCTCCCGAAGGTTGTCACGTGCCTGCTCGACCGAATCCCCTTGGCTGGCAATGTCAAGTTCGGGACACAGCGCTACATAGCCATCGCCGTCTTGCTCAATAATCGCAGTCAATCGACGCGTCACGCGGTATTTCCATTGCTACCGTTGTGGCATAACAAACTAAACTCACCGGTTCGCGGCGAACTTGGAGTTCAAAAACCGCGCCCGCTCCGCGGTGGGACGCTCACAGCTCCCGTTTGTCGGCCGCCTCGATTTGCTTGTCTCCCTTCCCGAGATTGCAGACATTGCACAACGTTCGCAGGTTGGTCAATTCAGACAAGCCTCCCTTTGATACCGGCTCGATGTGGTCGACGTGAAGTTCGCAGATCGGGTTCGTAGCTGGGCTAGAGCCGCAAAGCACGCAACGAAACCGATCACGACACAAGACGCGATACCGCGCGGACACTGAGAGACTTCGAACCGTCGCGATCGACCGAGGCGGGTCCTCGCCACATTAGGAGGAGAGATGGCGAGATCGGCATGCAGGGCGAGATCAACGTTGTTCACTCTCTCCATGAAAGCTCTGAGAGCCTTCCGCCAGCCCCCCCACCTGCGCGCGTAGATCTTTCCCGAAATCTGCGATGGTGGCTGCCTGAGTTCGCCGTAAGTCGGCGCCCTGCCATAGTGGGACCAGAGAGCGAGAACGTTCTCGAAACACTCCTCGTCTGATCGGTCGTGTCGTTCGAGTGGCGCGAGCCCAGCGGCCTGAAGGGCCGCTGGAAAAGTCCCGAATGCCGTACAGACCGCCTTCGATTTGAACCGGGAATGCTTCTCGAACTCGCTGCGACCGATCTTGATCTTTCCGAGGAGACCCGCAACGCGATTCAACTCCTTGATCACCTCATCGCGTGTTCGCCGCGCATTCGAATCATTAAAGCGTTCGTCAATACCCGCGGCCGCGAGAGCCTGACGCCATCCGCCAAACCGATTGCGTAGGGTGGTGGAATGGACCTTAGACAGGCGATCGAAGGCAGCCACCGTGACAGGCCCCGGTGGCAGCAGAGCCATAACTCGGCGAATCTCGGCAATTACCGATGTATCGTCGTAGCTCAACAGCTTGGTCAGTTCCAAGTGTTCCATCGGTTCGTCCGTCTGGCTAACGTTCAAATTAGCCGTCTTGCATCGAGGCAAACCGACGTTCAAAGTCACTTGTGGTCGGTGCGCTGAACTGCTGGCGTTTAATGAAGCCGCGAAGCTCAAGCGATTGGATTCGTCCAAGTAGCGTCCTAATGCGATCGGCACGCTCCTCGGTAATCTCATCAGCAGCTTGGCGGAGTACCTTCTGAACCTCCTTGGAGACTTCAGAAGTAGCGTCGGCTGTGGAGGAAGAATGGGTAGTCATGGCGGTTGATATAGTCCGTAATGAACTCTGAGTATGAACGGATCTTCGCGCGAAAACTAACATCGGTCGAGAAATCTTCGATCTTGAGCCGCAACAGGTTGGTTAACGTCAGCACTCCGATCTTTCTACCGTGGGAATGCCAAAGTTTGTTGTCTGAGAGTATTTTGGCGATCTCTTCAGCTCGCTCACGCTTCTCCGCGTCGGTCACTGGTTGGCCCAACTTGGTTGGATTCGTTCCATGCGTCGTCCAATCGCGAAATTTGAATTCCACCAGCCATTTCTTTAAGAGCGTAATTGTCAGATTCTTTGCCTGCTCATACCGGCTAAGCATAGCAAGATCAAGATTCTGCAACATTACGAGTTCCGCGTCGGTCAGTTCACCCTTCGCGGACTTCTGAATCATCTTCTCAACTTGATCCAGATACCCAAGCGCTGGAACCCACTCCTTACCATTATGAATCTGAGGGTCAATTGGACCGAGCGATGAGGTATAGTCCATGTAAATCCTGTCGCCAGACATCGCAAAAATCGTTCCGGCGGACATCGCCTCGTCCGGAATTACAAAGTGCACTTCTTTATAGTGGTGCCGGACAATATCGACAAGTTTTTCGACGGTCTCCGCACTTCCACCTGGCGACGTGAGAATTATCGCTATACGGTGCCTGCCTGAATTGTCGGCCTTCAAATCTTCGATAAAATCCCGAAATCCCTTCTCCAACGACGGGTAAATCGGGCCATAAAAGAAAATGGCATCGGCATCCAGATGATCCTCAATCGCACTGATGCGTTCTCGGGCGATTTCTCGAATCTGATTGTCAAATTCACGCATTGTGAGTGTCTGTTTGGGGCTAACGGTAGCGGTCAGCTGGGCGGGTCGCAGCAAAGGGACATATGCCCCGTACAACCACGACGCATTGTACGCGAGTAAACCACCGAACAACCAGAACGTGGGGCCGCCTCCACAAGATCTTTGATGGATGAGTGTCACGAGATTTGCCATCGACAATCGCATTTCTTCGTCCCCAAGACCGAATCATTCTCCTCTCGTCACGTCGTTGACCGCCATTGCGAGTTTGTGCTAGGTTTGCCGCACATCCGCGGAATCATTTTTGGGAGCATAAAGTCATGGCGCATGAAGTGACGCTAATCACCGGCGATGGGACGGGACCTGAGTTAGCCGAGGTGGCTCGCCGCTGTGTCGATGCGACCGGCGTGAAAATTACCTGGGACTTGCAAGA
>CAZFLF010000301.1:0-7551 GCA_964519825.1 uncultured Pirellulaceae bacterium
AAAAACCGACGTCGTGCCCGCCTGGAGCGAGTCGCTGTTGGGCACGACTCTCGTACGGGTTGCCGGACCGGTGGAAATTCAAATGGGTTCTCCCGCCCGTGAGCTCGACCGCCTTGCCGATGAAGCACAGACTCGGCGCCGCATTCCGCGGACGTTTGCAATCTCCACAAAAGAAGTGACCGTCGAGCAGTTCGAGAAATTCAAACAAGCCCATCCCGAAATTGCGCACTCGGTGCGCAGAAGCCACAGTCCCATGACCAGCTGCCCCGTCGGCTCGTTGAGCTTGTATCAAGCAATGCAATTCTGCCGCTGGCTGAGCGAGCAAGAGGGACTGGTGGAAGACGAAATGTGTTATCCACCGATTCACGAGATCGGACCCAGGTTGGAAGTCAAGCCGTACATGTTCTCACGCTCCGGCTACCGACTGCCCACCGAAGCCGAGTGGGAATACGCCGCTCGTAGCGGCGCGGACACCCCTCGTTTCTTCGGTTATGCCCCGGACAAGCTGCCGAAATATGCCTGGACAAAGGAAACCGCAAACGGGCGGTCGTGGCCGGTTGCGACGCTGCTTCCCAATGAGCTGGGGTTATTTGACGTGTACGGAAACGCGGAAGAGCTCTGCCACCAGCGTTCTGATTCGGCCACGTCCAATGACCGTGAAACGCGAGACGACGTACTTATGGTACAGGCGTTTGGTCGGCTGACGGCGTCGCGGGGTGGATCGAGCCTGCATCCTGCCGCCGTGGCCCGCTCGGCGGCAAGAAATCCTGGCAAAACGACCGACAACCCGGCGGCACCTGGACCGCCGCACATCGGTTTTCGCGTCGTGCGCACGGTTTCTCCAGCCGACCTCTCCGCCGCACGTGCACTGCGACGGCAAGGCATTGCCCTGCGAGCCGAGGGCAAGCTGGACGATGCGACCGGCGTGTTGGAGCGCGCCGGCGCCGGTTACGAACGGCTGGTCGGCGCCCATCCTGACGTGCACGACTACGCCTGGGAGTTGGCGGACTTCCTGCTCGACGCAGCCGCCGGTTGGGTCCTGCTCGAAAGAGTCGAGGCGACTTCACAAAATGGCACCACGCTGACGCGCCTGCGCGACAATTCAATTTTGGCCTCGGGCAAGCTTCCTGAAACAGACCTATACACGGTCTTGGGCGAAACACATTTGCCGTCCATCGTCGGGATCAAGCTCGAAGCGATGCCGGATAGTTCGCTGCCCAAAGGTGGGCCGGGCCGCTCGCCGAACGGAGCATTCACTGTCCATATCGAGCCCATGTCGGTTTGGGTGGTAGGTGAAAACGATCGCTCGCTGTCATTCCACAGGGCGTTCGCGAGCGGCAAGTGGTTTTTCAAGCCGTCCCAGGGGGGCATGGGAACTTCGCCGGACGCCGGCCAGACCCACGTCCTGGCCATGGAGGCTGATTCCGCCGCGCCATTGGCGACCGGCGATCGAATACGAATCGTCCTCAACCAATCCTATCCGCATTCCTCCTTGGGTCGATTCCGGATCTGGGTCACCGCCAATCCTCGTGCCGGCAGCGTCGAGTACTGGCGGTTCAATCTTGATAGGTCGAGTCTTTCGGGTCCGGCGCGGCTGGGCTGTGCCTATGCAGCCCTGGGACGCGCTGAATCAGCGCTTGCGGCGCTGGTCCAAGCTGGCCCAACTCCCGCGGCTGATAGTCCTCGCGACGCGTTCTTGCTGGCCCTGGCCAATCGCGCGATCGGACGCAACGACGACGCCCAGCGCTGGCTGGCGCGCGGACTGGCGCGTTGGGACCAGGGCAACGCCGACCGGGCACTCATGCGCCTTGCGGCCGACGCCATGGAGATCGCCACCGATCGAGCTCCTGATGATCTCGAACTCTTGGCGCGCCGCGCGCGGCTGCTTTACGAGAGTGAGGACTTGGCGTTTGCCCAGGCCTTCGTACCGCTCATCGAGCGGCATCGGAACGACCCGACCCCACTCATCGCTCGTGGCCGGCTATACAGCGAATACCCCAAACAATCCACCATGGACCTCGCGGACGCCGATTTCAAACAGGCCGCCGAGCTCGCCAGCGATGAATTGCACCGCTTTGTCGACGCCGGATGGTGGGTGATTGGTCCGTTCCCACCTGAGTTGGCCGCGGTCCAGGCGCCGGAATCCAATCCCGACCCGTCGCAGCCCGTAAAACTAGGTTCACAGACATTGCACTGGCGCCAGGCAGCGCCCGACCTGTGGGGTAAGATCGACCTGAAATCGATTTTCGCAGCCGACGGCCGCTCCGCATACGCCCTCACGTATATCTATTCGCCTAACGAGCGCACCGCCACGTTACTCATTGCCGCCGACGACAACGCCCGCCTGTGGCTGAACGGTACGCTCGTCCACGAAGTCACTGCCATTCGCGACGTGCGCGAGAATCCCGAGCGAGTTCCCGTTTTCTTGAAACAAGGTCGCAACGTGCTGCTGGCGAAAGTTACGAACGGGTTCGGTCACCATTTCCTCGGGGTCCGCCTGGCCGATAGCCCCCATGACCGCGGGCTCAGCATGGCCGAACTGGGACTGTGGGACGAAGCGGCGCGACTTTGGAAGCGAGGGCTGAGCCGCATTCCCGATGGTGATTTACAACCGACAGATTTGTATCGCCTGGCTGCCGTTCTCCTGGCCGCCAAGGATCGGGATAGTTATCGCCGAATTTGCGCGCAGTTCTTCGAGCGTTTCGCTCAGTCGCCAGATCCCACGCCAAGAATGCAATTGGCCTACACCGCTGGTCTGTCTTCGGATTCGGGAATCACTGGGTTGCAGTTGGTCGATCTCATAGAAGGGGTGCCGACCGACGAGCCGCGCGAGGCCTGGCGCCAGGTTGCCCGCGCCCAAGCGCTGTATCGCGCGGATCGACCTGGCGACGCTCTGGCCATACTGGAACAACTTGATTCGGCCGCCGAAGAGTGGGCCAGAGCCTGGTCCAAAGCGTGGTTATTGCGCGCCCTGTGCCATCACGCCCAGGGGCGCACGACCGAAGCGACGCAATGGCTGGATAAAGCCGAAGCGCTGTACGCCGCCGCCGTCGGAGCCACGCTGGCAGCGGCCGAGTTTAAGTTGCCCGAGCAGTATTGGGAGTTTGCTTCGGTTCAGATTCTGTACCGCGAAGCGCTCGCCGCCATTCGCCCGGATCGTGCCGTCGACGAGCACCAAGTCGCCCTACAAAAGCGGGCGCGCGAGTGGCTGGCCCAACGCGATCGGCTGACCGCCGACTTCGACGACGCGGTGCGGTTGACTCCCGAACGACCAGAAGTCTGGCTGGCCCGCGCCCGGCGGAACGTGACGCTCGATCGTTCTCAGCAGGCCGCGGAGGATTACCTCAAGGCGCTCTCTCTCAAGAGCGACAACGCGGCGGCGCGTAACGAATTGCATACCCTCATGGCCCGACTGGGAGACCAATTTAACTCGGACAAACCCGACGCTTGGCATGAACGGGGACGGATGTTCTTGGCGCTCGGGCAAGTGGAACAGGCGATCACCGCCTTTGGCAAAGCGCTCGACCTGTTCCCCGATACGTCGGCGTGGGATCAGCCGCGGTCGCGCGCCGTGGATGAGTACGCGAAGAATGCCGCGGTAACGGACGAGCTGCTTCGGCGCCGGCCTGACGATACGCACCTGCGCCTGGGGATCGCTCGCAGGAAAGTGATCGATCGCCAGTGGCGCAGCGCCGTGGCCGACTACGCAGCCATCATCTATCAGCGCCCTCCAGGGCATGAAGCGTTTGAATATGCGGCGCTTTTGCTCCTGACCGGCGACGGTGAGGGTTACCAGAAGTTTGTGCGCTGGATGTTCGACCAGATTGACGACGAACCCAAACCATCGGTGGCCTATTTCTGGGCCCACACCGCTACCCTCACCGCGGAACCGATCGTGGACAGTCGCCGGGTTGTCGCGCTGGCCCAACGTGCCGTGGATTCCGAAAACAATTGGTACTTTCCCCGGACGCTGGCGGCCGCGTTGAACCAATCGGGCGATTTAGCGGCAGCGCTGGTTCAGCTTGATTCAGCCATCCAAACCGGCGGCCAGTCGAAGTTCGACCTCGCGTTCAAGGCGTTCTATCGCGGGCTGTTTATGCTCCAGGCCGGCCGCATGAAAGAGGCGCGCGAATCGCTGGACCAAGCGCTTGCCACCCTGCCGGCTGCCAGCGCCATCGCCAATTCCCGGCCCGCCGCTGGGATCGAATTGACTTTAAGGCGCCGTCAGCTGGAGCTGCCCTTGCTGGCCGCGGAAATCGCCGAGCTGACGGCAGCGTTGGCCCAGCCCACGCAGGACCGAGCGAAACTGCTGGGGCGCCGCGACGCCATGCAGGCAAGACGAGAAGAGATCGCCGCTGGCTTCTCGGCGCCCCTCGAATACAAGCCCGACGAGCCACAGTATTGGCTCGCGCGCGGCCGCCAGTTCGTCGAACTGGAGCAGACCGAACAGGCGCTTGCCAACTATGAGCAGGCACTCGATCGGTTCCCGGAAAGCGCAGACTGGAGATCGCCGCACAGCCGATTGGTCCACGAATGCGCGAAGAATGCCGACGTGATGACAAGTCTTCTGGCGCGCCGGCCCAACGATTCCCATCTGCGACTCGGGCGCGCCCGCCGTCGGCTCATCGACCGCCAGTGGCGGGCGGCGCTAACCGACTACGCAGCGCTGATCGACGGCCAGGCGGCCGGCGATCTATGGCTGACGAGCGCCGCGGAATATGCCGGGTTGCTCTGGCTGACCGGAAACCGTGACGGTCACCGTGACGTCTTGCGTCGGATGATTGAACGGACGGGCGAGAATCCCTCGCCGGAATCCGCCTACGTACTTGCCATCACCGCCGGTGCCGCAGACTCGGGTGTCGAACCCAATCGCATTGTGGCCTGGGCCCGGCAGGCGGTCGATGCTCAGGAAAACGCGCGGCGTGCTTTTGGGCTGGCATTGGCGCTTTATCGCGCGGGTGACGACGCAGCCGTGTTGCGTCGGCTGGAAGCGACGCCCGGAGTTGGCGGCTGGGGCAACGTTGATGAAGTTTGGAACGAGCTCGTTCGGGCAGGAGTTATGCTGCGGACAGGTCGCGCAAAAGATGGCCAACAGTGGCTGGACCGCGCTGTTAGCCATTTGCCTGCGGTGACCACCCCGGGCTCCGAAGCCGCCCACATCTCGGTGGCACTGCAGGCCTTCAAGTTTAGAGAGACGGGGAACGCGTTTGGGTTCAACGAGGCCAAGCGACAACTTTTCTTTTGGAGAAATGGCGCGGCCGATGCGACCGTGAGAGTCCCCGCGGATGGCGACTATGAAATCGTAGTCCAGGCCTCTTGTGACTCGGCCCAAAATGAGCATGCAAAGTTCAAGATCCATGTGGACGGCGAACCGGTGGGAAAAGAGACTCTGCTGACCACCGCTCTGGCGAAAGAGTATACGCTGACCGCGAATATCAAGGCAGGCGATCGCATACTGGTTGTCGAGTTCACCAACGACATCAGCAAACAGAACGAAATCACCAAAAAGAACGAGTACGACCGCAACTTCTACCTGCATGCGGTGACGCTGAGGCCGAAGGTGAGCCAAGAATTCGGGCCGGGCGATTGGCTCATCACACAAATGCTGCGCCGCGAAATCGAGTCGCCGGTTCTCGCTGCGGGAATCGCCGAGCTGACGACCGAGCTCGAACAGCAACCCCAGAACCAGAACGACCTGCTCCGTCGCCGCGCCGACCTCTACACCCGCCGTCGCGACTGGTCCAGTGCGGCGGACGACGTCCGCCGCCTGGTCGACGGCAAGCCCGACGATCCCGACCTGCTGCACCGTCGCGGAACAGCCCTCGCCCATGCGAGGCGGTGGCGAGAGGCTGGCGACGACTTTGTGAAACTGAACCGGATCAAGCCCACAGCGGCAATTCACGGAATTTGCCCTGCCGCACTGTACCTCGAGGCACGAAATGTCGGTGGGTACCTGCGCCTTTGTCGCGAGCTTGTGGAGCAGGCCCGCCACACCTCGGACCCGATGGTTGCCGAGCGTACGTCGAAGGCGTGCCTGGTGACACCGTTGGCCGCCGACCTCTCGAGTGACGTGCTGGCACTGGCTACAGCGGCTGTGACAATCAACCCGCGGCACGAACTCATGTCGTACTTCGAATGCAATCGCGGCCTGGCAGCCTATCGCACGGGCGATTATTCGGCTGCGGTTGTGTGGTGCCAACGTTGCTTGGAATCCGACAAGAAATCGCCGGTATGGTTCCGTACCGCCGATGCCAACCTGGTGATTGCGATGTCGTTGCATCGCTTGGGCCGCAACGACGAAGCCCGGCAGGCCCTGTCCCGCGGGATTGAGCTGCTCGAAAAACAAACCGAGAGCAACGAACAAGAGAACTGGTTGGGAGACGGCTGGTTCGACTGGATCATTACGAGTTTTCTGCGCCGCGAGGCCGAGGAGCTGCTTGCGGGGCGCGACGCACTGGCCGCCTACCTGGACGACGCGGTGCGCCTGTTACCCGAACAACCCGACGTCTGGCACGAGCGCGGTCGGCTGCGGCTCAAGCTCGGGCAAATGGAACAGGCGGTTGCCGATTTCGACAAAGCGTTGGACTTGTTCCCAGACGATCCATCTTGGACGGCACCGCGCAGCCAAGCGGTTCATAAGTATGCCGAGCGGGACGAAGTTCTTACAGCGCTGACCGCGCGGCGGCCGAACGACGCGCATCTGCGGTTGGGGCGCGGCCGCCGACTGATCCATGCCGGACAATGGCGCGAGGCCCTCGCTGAGTACGCAGCCGTGATCGTTAAGCGCTCGCCCAGCGACGAATGGATGGAGTACTCGGCGCTCCTGTTGCTCACGGGCGACCGCGAAGGCTATCGCGAGTTTACGACGCAATCTGCCCGTCTGCTCGGTTCCTCGCCAGCACCTGATATCGCTTACTTTCTCGCGCGATGCGCCAGCTTGGCGCCCGAGCCAGCCATCGAACCGCAACGCGCTGTGGACTGGGCACGGCAGGCAGTCAATGCCGTCCCGACCAATTCGCTCTATCGGCACACGTTAGGCCTGGCGCTCTATCGAGCCGGAGACGACGGCGCAGCGATGCGCGAACTGGACGAATCCCGCACGCAAGGGTCTGAGGGCGCTGCCATGCACGTCAAGACCGACCTGGTTCTCGCCATGGTCCATTGGCGACAAGGTCGCACGGAGTTCGCGCGAGAGCGGTTGGAGCGCGCCATCAAGAACATTCCAGCCGATCCGAGCAAAGAGTGGCCCTTCGAGTATCTCGTCGTTCAGCTCTTGCGCCGCGAGGCAGAAGAGACGCTTGCGAAGTGAGCAATGGAATAAGCGGGAGGTCCAGCTAGGGATGGTCTCCCGCAGCGCACACTGTTTAGTTACGAATCGCAGGTGAAACGAAGTGTGCTGGTCGGGCTGAATGAGGTGCGGTCGTTTGAGTCTCTAGGCGAGTAACTGAGTAAAGGAGTCGTGACGGGAGTACAATCGGCTCACTATCGCTTTTTCACCGAGCGCTCTCATGTCGGACGTCACCAGAATCCTGAGCCAGATTGAATCCGGCG
>CAZFLF010000302.1:0-7544 GCA_964519825.1 uncultured Pirellulaceae bacterium
GGCACTCGTGTCATGGTTTTGCGAAGGGCATATTCTGCTCGAGGACGTGCCCGGTGTCGCCAAGACGATGCTGGCCCGCGCGTTGGCGCTCAGTGTCAACGGGGCCTTCAAACGCATCCAGTGCACGCCCGACTTACTCCCGTCCGACGTGACGGGTGCTTCAATCTTCAATCAGAAAACGGCCGAGTTTGAATTTCGGCCTGGGCCGATATTCGCCCAGATTTTCTTAGCGGACGAAATCAATCGGACCACGCCGAGGACCCAAGCCGCACTTCTCGAAGCAATGGCCGAGTCGCGCGTAACCGTCGACGGCGTGACGCACGTACTGCCGCCGCCGTTCCTGGTCATCGCCACCCAGAACCCAGTCGACCACGAAGGAACCTTTCCGCTGCCAGAAGCCCAGCTCGATCGGTTCCTGATGCGGTTCAACCTCGGTTATCCGTCGTTTGAAGAAGAGCTCAAAATGCTTGACCTGTTGCAACACGATCATCCGGTGAACACTCTCGAATCGGTGATTTCGACCGAGGAATTAATCGCGTGCCAGCGCGCGGTACGCGAGATTCACGTTGACCCGAAGGTCCGACAATACCTCATGCAGATTGTCCATCTCACCAGATCGAACGAGGAGTTGGCTTTAGGAGCGAGCCCGCGCGCGAGCATCGCCATGTTTCGCACGTCGCAGGCGATGGCTGCTATTCGCGGCCGCAATTATGTCTTGCCGGACGACGTGAAACGGATCGCGCCTTCCGTGTTGACGCATCGGTTAATACTTAAGCCCGAAAGTCGGCTGCGCAGGATGACTGCGGAGCAAGTCGTACAGGACGTAATCGACGAAATCGCCGTACCGACGCTGGAGTAACGATGAATTGGCTGGTCGGTGCCGTCCTGTTGCTGATCGCGGCCCTGATTTTGGATCTGGGACTGCTGGCGTACGCAATGTACGCCCTGCTTGGCATACTCTTGGTCAGCCGCTACCTGACGCGATCGTGGGCCGAAAGTCTGCACGCGACGCGCGAATGCAACCGTTTGACCGCGGACGTCGGTGATGTCGTGGCGATCGTGGTCAATGTCGAAAATCGCGGCAAGTTGCCAATCCCGTGGTGCCTGGTCGAAGACTTGTTGCCGCGGCAGGCATTGATCCACGATCCACCCAGCCTGGGAGTCGAGGGGCGCCGCATTCAACTGTCGATGCTACGTGGCGGCGCTCACCGGGCATTGCTGTATCAACTGCGGTGCAATCGCAGGGGCTATTTCCAGGTCGGACCGCTCGTACTGGAAACCGGTGATTTGTTTGGTCTGCATCGCCGTTATCGGGTCGCCACCAAGCCGCACTTTCTGCTCGTGTTTCCCCACATTGTGCCGCTCGAAGGGTATGACGTCAGTTCGAAGCGACCGATCGGCGAAGTCCGCATGACCTATCGGTTGTACGAGGACCCGACGCGCATCGCCGGTGTACGCCGCTATGAAGCCGGTGATTCTCTGAACCGCGTCCATTGGAAGGCGACCGCTCGGACGGGAGTGCTCCACAGCAAAGTCTACGAGCCGTCGACCGTCGTGGGCGCGACGCTGTTGCTGGAATATCATCGGGCGTCGCACGACCAACGGTATGAACCAATTCGGAGCGAACTTGCCGTGACCGCGGCGGCGTCGATCGCCAACGCGGTGTACGAAATGGGGCAGCAGATCGGCCTGATCACCAATGGCCGTGATGCGGCGGACCGCATTCGCCAAGAAGGATGGGACTTCGACATACGCACGCGCGATGCCGCGCGCCAGGCTGGCAGCATGGTGGAAGCCAGCGACCGCCTGCGACCGGTGGTCGTTCCTACGAGGCGCGGCCCGGCTCAACTGTTGCAGATTCTGGAATCACTGGCCCGCGTAGAATTGACGGATGGACTGACGCTGTCGCAGTTGATCGAAGAGACGAGGAGCCGCCTGCCACGCGATGCGACGGTGATCGCCATCCTGCCGCAAGTCACCACGGAGCATGCCATCGCGTTGGAAAACCTTAAACGACAAGGATATGCCGTGATGGCGATCCTGAATGTGCACGAAGAATACGATTTCGCCCAGGCGTCTGGGCCGCTGCTCGCCGTCGGCATCACGACGCATCACTTGCGGGATGAAGCCGCCGTCGCGACCGTTTGCCGCCGGTCCGTGCTAAGATAATTGGGCCACTCCAAATCGTTTAACCGCAACCCGCAGGCGTGCGCGTTGGTCGCCGGTTTGAACCCAACGCGGGCGAACGCGCACGCCTGCGGCTTGCGGTTAAACGAGCTGGCCGACTTTAGCTTCCTACGATACTGTTTAATTTATGTCCCGTCGCCTTCATCCCTCTCTTGCGGATTACATCGTCATAGCGCTCAGCCCAGCGTTGATCATGCTGTTGGTCGGAAGCCTCGTCTTCTTTCTAATTGAAGTCTTCTATCAAGGGGCTTATGACTCGCGGCTGTCTTTCATCATGGCCATGTTTGTGATGGCGGCGGTATTGGTCGCCCGCATTTCCATCGAACAAAGCCGTGGGTATGCGATGCTGTTTGCGATTCCACTGGCAATCGTCACGGCAATCGCGACGATCCGATTCGTGGAATTCACGGGTCCGCTGAAGTCGTTCAGTCCCGTGATTAATCTGGGCTTGATTGGCCTCATCTGGTGGTGTTCGGACAGGCTGACTTGGGATTCGACCGTAATCGACGAATCCAAAGATGCCTCGGGAGAAGGCCTACTGCAAACCGCTGGTCTCGATGCCGACGCGACAACGCAAAATGCCGCGGCGGACTCGGCCGCCATGCGAGAGCAACCGCAATTGACTCTGTGGCAACGCTTCTTGGCCTACCGACATCGAGCACATTCGCCTGGAGTTTGGGTGATTTACTTTTCACTGGCCGCCTTACCGATCTTTGGCTTCGGGCATTGGTTCATTCCGGGTGATGATCTCGGAAGCCGGCGATATGTATTCAAACTACTTGTTGTGTACGTGGCCTCGGCGTTGGGGTTGCTGCTAACCACCAGCTTTCTCAATCTCCGTCGTTATCTGCGGCAACGCCGGCTTGAAATGCCACTGGAAATGGCCGGTACTTGGATCGGAACCGGTGCCGCGATGATCGTCGCGCTGCTCCTAATTTGTACGCTTCTTCCACGTCGTAATCCGGAGTACTCGGTCACGCAGATTCCCATGTTTGCCGGTTCGCCGACTGACTTGTGGACGACCGAGCACGCCGTTGGAAATGAAGGACAAGAAGATCCCGAAAAAGCGGACCGTCCCGGCGAGAAGAAACCCGACTCCGGGCCACAAGGAGATGCGAGCCCGCAACAGTCCGGCGGACAGTCGCAGGACGGCGATTCACAAGACAAGAAATCTCCAGGAAAGCAGCCGCAGGGATCACAATCGCAATCGGACAGCCAGCCAAATCAGTCAGGAAACTCACAGGGGCAGTCGGGCAAAGGCTCCAAAGGCCCGCAATCCAAATCGCCGGGAAATTCAGGGGGGAAAAAGCCGGAGGGAACCGACCATCAGCCGACTGATTCCCAATCAGAACCTCAATCCCCGGAGTCAGGTAACGAGACACGCCCGTCCGATGACAAGAAAGGCAAAGGAAAATCGGGCGCGAAAAAATCGGGCCAGGATCCAAAAACGAAATCAGAATCAGATCAAGGCGAGCAGTCCCCGCAGAAAGGGAACGATGGTCAGCAGCGCCGCGACGAACAGCCAACACAACCAAAGAATGACCCACGGAAACGCACCGAAGTAAAGCAGCAATCGCCGCAAAAAAGTGACGACGGAAAGTCGCAACATGAAATCAAGCAGCAGGAACCGCCGCAGGAGTCGAGTAGCCCACCGGAATCCACGTCGAAGTTCGACCCATCCAAGATCGCCAGCGCCCTCGGTGCCACCATCGGTCAACTCTTGAAGCTGCTCTACTGGGTCATTGCTCTGGCAATCGTCGGCTATTTCACCTGGAAATACTGGCGGCAGATACGCGAAGCACTCGCCAACTTTTGGAAATCCTTGCGTGAATTCTGGGAATCGCTGTTTGGCCGCAAGCCCGTTGCGGATCTGGATCCAACGTCCGCGGTCGAAGTCGCCCCTCCGCCAATCTCGTTCGCCGCGTTCCACGATCCCTTCTTGACCGGGATGGCCCAGAGCAAGCCACCGGTTGAAGTCATTCGGTACAGTTTCGAGGCGTTCGAGGCTTGGGCCCGCGAGCACGGCTGTGCGCGGGGGCCGGAGCAGACTCCGCAGGAGTTCGTGCAACTAGTCGGGACTCACCAAGTCGCGGTGGCCCGCGATGCAGCAACCTTGGCCGAGATGTATAACCGTTGTGCCTACGCCCGCGATCTAGGGCAACGATTAAGCATCGAACCCCTCCGCAGTCTCTGGCAACATATGCGCGAATCGATCGCGGCGTAACGGTCCCCTCGCAGTCAACGGTCACGCGCGGCCTACGATTTACCCTTTGCACGGATATGGTGAATCGTCCATGATGCTTAGGTTTCACGCACGTCGATTCTCTCCGGGGAATAACCGATGTTAAGCAGAGACACGCGTTCCAAGCACTGCGTTGGCACACTGCAACGTCGCGCGCTCCTGCGGCTCGGGGTGGCCGGATTGGGAAGTTTGACGCTGCCTCAACTGCTGCGGCTCGAAAGCATAGCAGCCGCTGGAAATTCGAAATCCAGCGGTAAGTCATTGATTGTGCTGTGGCTGTGGGGCGGGCCGAGCCACATGGAAACGTTTGATCTCAAGCCGGATGCGCCTCTGGAGTATCGTGGCGAGTTTCGGCCAATCTCAACGACGGCTGCGGGGTTGAGCATTTCGGAATGGCTGCCGTTGCTGGCAGCCCAAGGGGATAAACTGGCGATTATTCGCTCGCTGCACCACGATAGCCCGGGACACGTCAACAGCACCCATACGATGCTGACCGGATATCCAGGCACCGCGGTGGAGACGGCTCCCTTCAAACCGGAATACCCCGATATTTGGTCGGTGACGAGCAAAGTCTGCGGCGAACGCTTGCCGGGCGTTCCTGTTCACGTCGCGATGCCGAGAAGTCGCTATCAAGGTTCGGCGTATTTGGGTCCAGCGTTGGAACCGTTTATCGTGACTGCGGATCCCAATGCCAAGGACTTCAAGGTCCCAAACCTGTCTCTGGATGATGGCGACGTACGACGCCTGCAGGTGCGGCGCGATCTGGCATTTCGATTCGATCAATTCCGCCGGGCGTTTGACACCTCCAGCACAATGGACTCGCTGGACCAGTTCAATCAACGGGCCGCCACGCTGCTAATGAGTGGGAGCGTAAAAACTGCGTTTGATCTCGAACGGGAAGACCCGCAGACGCGAGATCGCTATGGCCGTCACGAGGTCGGACAGCGTTGCCTCTTGGCCAGGCGACTGGTCGAGGCCGGGGTCAGGATGGTGACCATCGATTTCCCGTGTGTTCCAGGTCAGAAGGCATTCAGTTGGGATGATCATGCGAGTGTTTGGAACATTTTCGAACAAATGAAGATCCGCTTACCCGTCCTGGACCAGGTATGTTCTGCGCTGATCGAAGATATCCATGCGCGCGGTCTGGAACGGGACGTCTTGCTGGTTGTGATGGGTGAGATGTCTCACACTCCGCGCTTGAGCAATTACAAAGGGCAACCGGGGCGTGAGCACTGGGGGCGATCAATGTCGCTTCTCGTGTCCGGTGGCGGCATGCGCATGGGACAGGCCATCGGTTCAACGACCGAAAAAGGTGACGAGCCATTCGAGCGCCCCCTGACGCCCAACGATTTCTTGGCGACGCTGTACTCGTACTTGGGTGTACCGCTGGCGTCGCACTTCGATGATCGATTCGGTCGCCCGACGGCCATCCTGCCTCATGGCCGCCCGATTGACGAACTGCTGTAGGAGCATCATTTGCATGTCAGAACAGGCATCCCACCGCTGTCCCGGTCCGCTCGATCGCCGCACGTGGCTCAAGATCGGTGGATTGAGTTTCGGTTCACTTGTCAGTGGGGCCGCGCCGAACTTGTCCGGCTTGCTGGCTGCTGAGGAGCAAAGTCGCGTCGGGAGCCGGCCGGACAAAGACTTTTCCGTGATCCTCTTTTGGGCGAATGGTGGCCCGAGCCATTTAGACTTGTTTGACTTGAAATCTGCAGCGCCGGCCGAATATCGCGGCCCGTTCCAGCCGATTCAAACCAACGTGCCAGGAATGGAGATCACGGAACTGTTGCCAACGCTGGCCCGGATGGCGGACAAGTTTGCGATCGTGCGCAGCTTGCATCACGAGCGGAATGAGCATTCGGGTGGGACCAATCGATTTCTCACCGGTTACCCGTCCGTGGCCGCGAACTTGGCCAATTCGGAATTCCCCGAAATTGGTTCGGTGATCGCGAAACAGCTGGACGATCGCACACGTGACATCCCATTGTTCATTGCGAACACCAAGTTCTATGGGGGCGGTCCAGCCTATCTCGGTCCAGCCTTCGCACCGTACATGCCGAGCCCGAATCCGATCTCGTCCAGCGGCAACAACGAGTACGATCCGGTACCGATTTATCGCACGGCACGAACCGCAGACAATCTTTCGATATCGGCCGACGGGGCGCTCTCCTTGCGGCAGCGACGCGATTTGTTGCAAGCGATTGACAATTGGCCACGCGCTCTCGACCAACCCGGGACATTGTCGGCACGCGATGTATTTCAACGAAGAGCTTTGGAAATGCTGTCCAGCAGCCGCACTCGCAATGCGTTTGATTTGTCGTTGGAGAACGAGCGGACGCGAGCACGCTATGGCGACACGCATTGGGGCCGAAGCTTACTCACCTGCCGGCGGCTCGTCGAAGCCGGTGTCCGCTTTGTGCAATGCCAGGCGGAATTTCGCCTAAAGCCGGAGATAGGATGCACCAGCAATTGGGACGATCATTCCGTCAATTCGCACATTTTCAAGGCCTATGAAGAAAAGTTGCCGTCGTTCGACCAGTCGGTCTCGGCCCTGATTCAAGACTTGGCCGACCGCGGCTTGGCCGATCGCGTGCTATTCATCTTTTGTGGCGAGTTCGGTCGGACTCCGTTGATCCGCAATCAGGACCCCAGCGGCCGCCCCGGGCGCGATCATTGGTCGCGGGCGATGAGCATCTTTCTGGCGGGAGGCGGTTTGAAGATGGGCCAAGTGATCGGCGCGACTAGCCGGCGCGGCGAAGAACCTATCGAGAGGATCATGGATAGCAATTGTCTATTGGCCACGATCTACCACCGTTTCGGCATCAACACGTCTCAGGTCTTCTACACCCTCGCGAGTCGTCCGATTCCGATCCTCACGACCGGCGAGCCGATTGCCGAGTTGGTGTGAATAGGACTCGGTCAATGCGGAGCAATAGCTTTGGGCTCATTCGCCGGGGAGCGGTGTGCGCGATTTCGGTCCGTAACGAGTGATCGAACAGGACCCGAGTTACCGGTATCCGGGGGCTGGGGATAAGCAGGGGCACTTCCCACAGGTCCCATGGCGCGCCACGGCCAGCCGGTCTCAGCCGAATAGTCGTACATCGGATGATCC
>CAZFLF010000303.1:0-7542 GCA_964519825.1 uncultured Pirellulaceae bacterium
CCCTTCGTCGCGGCCGGTATCCCGCTGCGCGCCCTTCCAGTAGGTCCACAGTGCCGCCTTCTTGAGAACTGGATCCCATTCGCGCAGATTCAGGCGGCTCATAATCATCGAACTTTGTCCGCTGGCATCGACCACGACTTGGGATTTGATATCGCGCGTGGAGCCGTCCTCGAGCTGCGCCCGCACGCCGACTGCTCGTTCTCCGTCGAAGAGGACTTCCAAAACACGCACCCCCTCCCGAACGTCGACACCGGTTTCGCGCGCGTTGTCGAGTAGCAACTGGTCAAACTCCTGTCGGTACACTTGCCACGTTTGCGAACACTCGTGAGGTTTGTGATCGAGGAAGTAGAACGGCTCGGACAATTTGCCGTTCTGACTGACGAATTGCACGCTGTACTTCTTGACGAATTGGCTGTTCCGCATCTTGGGGAGGAGTTTCAGCCGTTCCAGCACCCAATACGTCTGGGGAATCAATGATTCGCCGATGTGGAACCGAGGGAAATGCTCGCGCTCCAGCAATAAAACGCGGTAACCCTGCTGCGCAATCAGAGTGGCGGTAGTCGAACCGCCAGGCCCGCCCCCGATCACGATGACGTCGGGTGGTGCGGCGGATGAAGTGGTCATGCGGAACTCCTAAAAGTGTGTACCGGTCACGATGGTCCGACGATTAACACCAATGCCCTGCCTGGTCTTCGTGCGGACCGCGGGCGTCGCGCAGCAGGGAGCACAGTTCCTTCAATTCTGCGGCCGACATGTGCCCGAGTTGGCTCGTGTGACAGTGCCGAAGCGGCTCGGCCATCTTGTCCAGCAAGGCGAGTCCGGACTCCGTGATCAGCACGCGCACCACTCGGCGGTTGTCGGCCAGGCGTTCCCGCGACACGAGTCCGCGTTCGGCTAACTTGTCGAGGATGCGGGTGATATCGGGCGCGCGGGATACGAGTCGAGCAGCCAGCGTCAAAGTCGGGACGGCTTCCGGATGCTCCGCCCGCAGCAACCGCAGCACGTTGTATTGTTGCGGAGTCAGGTCGAATTGCCCAAACAGTTCATCCTCCAACATGCGCAGGCGATCGTAGGTGCGCCAGACATTGAGGAACACCTCCTGCTCTAACGAGTCGAATCGCGCGCGGCGGCCGGTGGGTCGTGATTGGCGGGTGGTCATGGCGGAATAATAGTCGTTCAAACAATTGTTGTCCAGACATCCGTGGTCGCGTCTCACCGAGACGCGCACCCTCGCGAGCGATTCGGGTGCGCGTCTTGGGGAGCCGCGAACACATATCAGCCGCGCCGTCTCGACTCGTTGCGGGAAAATGCCATAATTCGCCGCCATGAATGCCTACTTAAGCATGAAGCACGGCGCCCGAGCCGGCGCGAATTATCTGTTGGACCGGAATATCGAAAGCCACATCGGCCGCGGGTTGGATTGTCACATCGTGCTGACCGATCCCCTCTCGTCGCGCGTGCATGCAATCATCCGGCGGGATCAAGACGGCTGGTGGCTGCGCGACGCCGGCAGCCGCAACGGCACGTATTTCGATGGCCAAAAGATCGACGAGGTGCGGTTGACCGAAGATGGCACAATCCGGATTGGACACGAGGAATTGGTTTTTCACGAGGGCGAGCCGGCGGAGCTATTCCTCGACACGGTGAATCCAACGTTAATGCAGACGATCGTGCTCGATGCGCCCGTCGATTCGCAAGATACGGGCAATTTTTTCCGATCGGCTCTCTTGGATGAGGAACATGCCGAGGAGTTACTCGATTTGTACCAGCTCAGCATCACCCTGCTCGGTTACCAAGAGCCGGACCGGGTGATTGGTGAAACGCTGGACGTGCTGCAGCAAAAGACCCGCTCGTCCGTGATCGGTTTCTTGTGGGTGAACGACGACGGCGCGTTGAAGCCGCGGTTTGTTCTCCCCGCGGATGCGGCGAATAAAGTGGCGCTCAGTAATTCCCTGACCCAATTCGTGTTGACCAAGCGCCACGCGATTTGGGTGAACAGCCATCCGGCGACAGGCGCCTGGGACAGCGTCAAGGATTTCGCGGACGCGATTTGTGTCCCACTGATCAGCCAGAGTCAGACGCTCGGCGCGATCCATCTGTACCGCGAGCAAGGTCGGTTCCGGCAAATTGACTTCGAGTTCACGTTGTCGGTGGCCCACTTGTTGTCCGTCGCGCTCGACAATACGCGGCGGATCGCATCCCTCCAGGCTCAGCACGAGCGATTGGTGCAACAGTCAGCCGCCTTCGACGAGTTGATTGGAGAGAGCCGACCGATGCGGGAATTGAAGAATCGTATTGTGCGCGTCGCGCGGGCGTCCGGTTGCGTACTGATACGCGGCGAGAGCGGTTGTGGAAAGGAGTTGGTGGCCCGTGCGATTCATCGCGCCAGCCCGCGAGCCGATCGGCCGATGTTGTCAGTGAATTGCGCTGCGATTCCGCGAGACTTGATGGAAAGCCAACTGTTTGGCCACCGCAAAGGAGCATTTACGGGCGCCGACGCGGATCACAATGGCTGGTTTCAGCAGGCCGACACCGGCACGCTGCTATTGGACGAAGTGGGCGAATTGACGCCGGATGGGCAGGCCAAACTGCTGCGCGTGTTGGAGGGACATCCGTTTCTCCCCGTTGGCGCACAACGCGAAGTGCAAGTCGATGTGCGGTTGATCGCCGCCACCAACCGGGATCTCGGTGAGTTCGTGCAAGACGGCCGGTTCCGCGAAGACTTGTACTACCGGTTGATGGTCTTCGAGCTGTATATCCCGCCGTTACGTGAGCGCGGCGACGATGTGCCGAGGCTGGTCGAGTACTTCTTCTCGCATTTTCGCCGGCAGCACGGACGACCGAATCTAAAGTTCTCGGAAGCAGCATTGACCAAGTTGCACGCTTACCAATGGCCGGGCAACGTTCGACAATTGCGAAACGTCATCGACAGCGCCGTCGTCATGGCGGAGGGGGACGAGATTCAGCCAGAGGACCTAGGTCTCCGTGATGTCGCCAGTGGCGGATTGGAGTCTTTGCGCATCGATTATTGGGAACACAAGCTCATCCAAGAAGCGTTGAAACGCACGGGTGGCAACATTCCCGCCGCAGCCCAACTGTTGGGAATCGGCCGCGCGACGCTGTATCGCAAAGTCGACGAATATTCGTTGAGACGCCCGGACGCACCGGGCTGATTGGCCTGGTGTCGAATGAATTAAACGAGTTGGCCCAAATCACCATTGCCCGACAGCGTGGTTTTCGGGTACTCGTATTGTTCAAGCAGGGATACGTTATGCGACCGTCAAACAGCCAAGTACCTCGACAACTTCACACGGTAGCGGCGCGATACTGGCACGCCTTGGCGGACAGCGCGTCGGGGCGCCGGCCACCGTATTGGGGCGGGGAATTGGAGGGACCGGCCGACTCCCCGACACTCGATCCGCAGTCGTCTAGCCGGCGCGACGAGCGGCTGCGGCGGCTGGAAGCGATTTTGCTCCTTTCGCGCGAGCCGTTATCAAGTCGCCGTCTCAGCCAGTACGCCAACTTGGCGGATGCGACCGAGGCTCGTACACTAGTCCGCCACTTGAATGAAGCGCTGGACGCGAGTGGGCGAGCATTTCGCGTCGAGGAGGTTGCCGGTGGTTTTCAATTGCTGACACGACCCAAGTTTGCCAGATGGCTACGACGTCTGGCGAGCGTCCCCAAGGAATTGCGATTGTCGGCCCCGGCTTTGGAGACATTATCCGTGATTGCCTACCGGCAACCCGCCGGCCGGGCGGAAATCGAGGCCGTCCGCGGCGTAAACTGTGGCGAAATTGTCCGACAACTTTTGGAACGCGATTTGGTTCGCATCGCCGGACGCAGCGACGAATTGGGACGACCCTACCTATACGCCACGACCCGACGGTTTCTACAATTATTCGGCCTGCGAAGTCTGAGCGATTTGCCCCGCGCCGAGCAGTTGCGAAAACAGAATTCGACGCAGATGTTAAATCGCCAATCGACCGATACAACCGAAATCAGGAATACAACTGACAGCCCAGATCGCAACGAGGAGGATTTCGACGTGACCGCCACCATCCGTGCCGAACTCTCGCCCGAGGAACTGCGCAAGACTCGCCCCGGCGGCGTCCCCAGCGCGCTACCGCGCGCCAGTGATAATGAGGAGTTTGCCGAAGAGGACAAAGACGATAAGGAAGCCGACAAAGATGATAAAGTCGACGAACTCGACGACGACGATGAATTCGATGACGACGATGATGATGACGATGACGATGACGAGTTTGATGATGTGGATGACGAGGAGGGATTCGAGGAGGAGGAATGGGAGGAAGTCGACGACGAAGATGACGATCTAGACGACGAAGAGGACGACGACGATTGGGACGATGACGATGAGGAAGAAGAGGAGGAAGAGGCGGGGGGCGCGAGTTGGGAATAGCTCACGTTCAGCGTGACTCCTGCTCACCTATCCGACACGCCAGAATACTCCACGCCAGAATACTCTCCGACGTCTTTCGCACTTTTCTTTGCGAAGGACGTTTTTTTGTGCCTTGGCGAAATCGAGTTTCTCCCGACTGCCAAACCCCTCACCCGAGCCCTCTTCCCATCCGCTCGCCGCCAACGACCAGGTGAATGGATGCCATGTCCTTACGAACGAATGGGGAGAGCGAACCGGAAAACACAGCATTTGTGGAAGAGCGACGAGCGACGGGCAGCTCAGTTTGCGAGTACTGGTTTTGGATCTCGGGCTGACCGTGAGAGCTGATTACCGCTGCGAACGGTCATCGTGGTGCAGCTTCTTTTTGCGCGAGAGGACTGCACTGCGGGTGCCGGGCTTGTCGCCAAAGACCCTTTCGTCGTAAATCGCCAGCGCGTGAAGGGCATGCCCCTTCGGGCCAATCTCCCATTGATTATTCCGATTCCGCAGCATGAGATTGGACAAGTATTTTACCGCTTTGATCACGCGCGGATCCCGCAGTTGCTCGTCCGAGAGCGAGGCCACAAACCACTCGAGAATATGTCCAGTGGTTTCGACCTTCTGGTTGATGTCGCCGTCCGGGTTGCGCCAGCGAAAGGAATCGGTGCTGAAGCTCCCCTCATCGTTTTGCAGGTAGAAGGTATACTCGAAGTATTCGTCCAGGAACTTCCGAGCCCGCATCCATTGGCCTGTCATCGGCTTTGCGTCTTTTTCACGCTTGCGAACCGCATAATTGAAGCCCATCAACCGATGCGTTCCGCCGCAGGCCGCACCAATAATCGGCTGCGCCAACTCTTCCTTGATCAAACGCGGAATACTCCAGTCTTCACCATTCTGGTTTTTCCAAGTTGCGTCGGTGTCGAGATAGTGCGAGAGACCGATCAGCTTAAAAGTCAGCTCGGTACCGGCTTCACAAGTTCGCTTTTCATAATCAATCAAGCTGGCAATCGTGAAATCCCGCCCGTCGACATGCATCGGGTAGTCTGCTTTCACCTTCGACTGGGCCATCATGGCCAGGAACTGCCCGTCATGTCCCTGTACACCGGGACCGAGACGCGCTTCCAGCTTGCCGCGGTTGACATAGAACAACTGTTGGCCGCGACACGCACCGTTCCAGCACAGGTAACCGATCGCGTTCGTCTTGGTATTTTGGGCATAGACCTCCGTGTCGACGCCATAGGCGATCAACACATGCATTATTCCCCACGGACTGTGGTCAACAACACTTTCGTGGTCATTGAAGTAGTATCCCAAGCAGTCTCGGACCTGCTCGCGAAGTTCGAGCAATTCCGGAGTCAGGTTCGGAGTTGCCGGTTTGGTATTGGTCGACGACTCCGGTTGCGCCGACTCGGTGTCCGCGGAGGCCTTATCCTCCGATGCCTCGGACTTCAATCCGCTCGGCGCATCGTCCGATTCTGTTTCCGTGGTCTTACGATCACCGGCAGGTGCCGGGTCGTCGAGTTTTTTTGGCGTTTCCACCGTCGGAGAGTCGCTCGACGGTTGAGAAGGATCACCGAAGATATCCGATTCGGAACTCGATTCCGGCGCCGGTTTGCTGTTGTCCGGTACGACGTCGGTCGAATCGGTCATCGATTCAAACAGGCCGTCCTCGAACAAGTCGTCCTCAAACAGGTCGTCCTCAAACAGGTCGTCCTCAAACAGGTCGTCCTCAAACAGGTCGTCCTCGGGCGCTGCGCCAACAATCGCTGGCGGGCTGGTCGCTCCCGTTTCCATCGCTTTGGATTCTTGGATGTACTCGCCGGTCAGTAACAGGGAACCAAAAACAGTGAAAGCCGAAACGGTGATTCGCATCATAGTGATGATTTGCCTAACGCGTAGGAGAAAGCGCCTGCCCCAGGCGAGACATCCGTGAGTTCGCTTGACGCCACCGGGCACCGTTTCCATACCGGCCGACTTCTTCCGCGATGGCGGGCGGCGTTGAAACGGTGACTACAAACATGTAGCAGTGATATCGGTCGACCGAGACAGTGAATTGACCGGCGAATTCTGCGGTTGCGTCAGGTAAAGATGGGTAAGACTGACGAACGGGGGAACCTTGAGTGTTGGGCAAGCGAGCTACCCCTTATTAGGCACGTGGTGGACGCCCTTTTTTCTGCGGGGACTAGCGAGAAGCGTGTCTCCACGCTGACTGCAATAGCCGCCTGGGCCAGGTGTTGAGATCCTAAGCTAGGCGAATTCGCCTGCGAGTGTCTCGCTCTAACCTGGGTCCGCGCATGGTGGACGAACGTCGACCCCGGATTGGTCGAGCGCATTTCGCACTCGCCGGGCGAATTCGACCGCATTGGGACGGTCGCCATGAATACAAATTGTGTCGGCAAGTAGGGGAATCGCGCCCCCCTGTCGCGCAACAACGCTCCCGTTTCGGACAATGCTCAGGACTTGGCGGACCGCCTGTTCGCTATCCGCGAGGACTGCGGAGGGCTGCTCACGCGGGGTGAGCGATCCGTCCTGTTCATACCCTCGGTCCGCGAAAGCCTCGCGACTGACCCGCAGACCAACCGACTTTCCGGCGGTGACCAGTTCGCTGCCTGCGAGTGCAAACAGGATCAATTCTCGGTCGATATCCGCTACCGCTTGGGCAATGGCTGCGGCCAAAGGGGCATCCTGCGCCGCCATGTTATAGAGGGCGCCGTGGGGTTTGACGTGCCGCAGAACCGCTCCCTCCGTTCGGACAAATCCCCACAAAGCCCCAACCTGGTAGACGACCAAATCGTAGGCGTCTCGCGGAGACAGTTCCCAGCGCCTGCGGCCGAAGGCGAGTCGATCCGGCAGTCCTGGATGAGCGCCGATCGCAACATTCTTTTCTCGAGCCAGCCGCACCGTCCGGCGCATCGTCGCTGGATCGCCGGCGTGAAAACCGCAAGCGATATTGGCCGAAGTGACCAGGTCTAAGACCGCCTCGTCGTTTCCGATCGTGTACGGCCCGAACCCCTCTCCCACGTCACAATTCAGGTCCACCGTGTTGGGCATAGTTTCCTCGTAACTTGCGCAATGACTAATGCCTAACAAATGACCAAATCCCAATGACCAATGACCAAGGAATGACCAATGACCAAGCGATA
>CAZFLF010000304.1:0-7540 GCA_964519825.1 uncultured Pirellulaceae bacterium
AGCCGTTCGACGGCAGCCGCCTGGACGCGCTGCGCGGCGGCACCAGCTTGTTCTTCGGAAACGACCGCGCCACCAATGAGGGGGGCAATCAATCGTTCTCCAATACCCCATTTGCTCGCAACTACGACTTCCCCGGCGGTGCGTACGGCAGCGTCATCAGCAATCCTTTTAGTCTGAAAGGTTATTCCGCGTCCGATTTGCCGGTGTTGTATTTCAACTATTTCATGGAGACCGAAGACACCGACTACGACCCGGACACGAATCCCATCACGCTGACGCGCGACTCGATGCGAGTCTTCGCCAGTGGCGACAACGGCGATTGGAATCTGCTCACCACGAACGACGTATTCCAGGACGCCGTGCGTTCGGACGAATTCGACATTGGACCCGGAGACACTTTTTGCGGTCATCCTCTGCTGGCGACCGAACCTTGTGTGCAAAAGCTGTTCGACAACACGGGTGGCTGGAGGCAGGCCCGGATTCCGCTGGGAGCCCTCGCGGGCCAGGAGAATCTGCGTTTGCGGTTTGATTTCAGCACCGCGGGCGAAATGCATGTCGGTGATGCCTTCACGGTAGGGAGCGAACTTCGCGCGATCGCTGGAAAAGAGTTGCGTGACGGACAGACTTTCAGCCTAGACGGCAGCAACACGCTCGAATTTGACGTCGGCTTCACACTCGTGGCTCCCAATGGCGCCGCGATCCAGGACGGGAATTCCTTCACCGTTACCAGCGGCACACGGCCCCCCGTGACGTTCGAGTTTGACAGTGACGGCTTCTTCTCCCGCAATATCGTCGCCGTCAACGGCGCCCAATTGCGCGACGGAGAGAAGTTCCTGATCCGCGTCGGCAGTCAAACCAAGGCCTTCGAGTTCGACGCCGGAGTCAGCTTGCGCGTGCCGGCGGTCGGCGGTGGTCAGGGTGGCTTGCGCGACGGTGATCAGTTTGTCATCGACGGTGTGGTGTTCGAGTTTGACACAAATGGAGTTTTTGCGGCCGGTAACGCGGTGATCAACTTAATCGTCGACAGTGGATTGCAAGTGCCGGCGGCCGGTGGGGCCGTGGGTGGACTTCAAGACGGCGACCGACTGGTTATCAACAACGGTCTGGGCGGCCCCGATGTAGTCTTTGAGTTTGATGAGCAGCGGCCGGCGTCGGTCAGCGCTGGTGCACGCCCGATCGATCTAACCAATATCGAATTACACGTACCGATCGCCGGCGGCGGGTTCGGAGGGATCAACGACGGAGATACGTTCGCCATTGGCGACGGCTTTGGTGGGCCGGACGTGGTGTTCGAATTCGACAAGAATAATAGCGTTGCCTCCGGCAATCGAGTCGTTCCGATTACGGACTTGAGTTCCCAGGACGATGTGGCAAACGCGATCGTCACCGCACTTCAGATTTCCGGTTTGGGATTACGCCCGATCAATCAGAGTGGCGGCGTCGTCCGATTGGGCGTGTTCCGTCACTCGGTCGACACCTCCGCAACGCCGCGGTTGACCAGTCAGGTAATTGCCGCCACGCAGGACGAAGTGGCCGAGCGGTTGGCGGATTCCATTTTGAATTCCGGATTGGGGCTCACGCCGATCAATGCCGGACTGGGATTGATCCGGCTGGGGAGCACCACGCAACAGATAAATGTTAGCGGCGCGCCCAGCCTGCAATTCCGGTTGCTGCCGGGGTCTCAAGACGAAGTCGCGAATCTGATCGTCGACGCCATACGCAGCACGACCGTCGCCGCGACTCCGCTGAATCTCGGTGCCGGCGAAGTCTTTCTTGGCCGCCAAGTCTCGAATGTCGACACTAGCGCCGCGCCCGCTCTGAGCAAGATCGGAAGCTCCGGACTTGCCGACCCCACGGCAACGCCGGTTGTAGTCTCGCCCCTCGATAATGCTGTTACGGTCGCGGACGCGATTTCGACTGCGATCAACGGAGCCGGTCTGGGAATCACCACGACCTCGAGCCAAGGTGTCGTGACATTGCCTGCGAATGCGTTGTTCTCTCCGAATGGCACCGCACTGACGCCGGTGGGCGTTCGTCCTGTCACCTACAACAAGCAAGACGCGCCGACCGTGGTCGCCGGCAATATGGAAGACGCGATCCGCGCTGCGTTTGCGTCGGCTGTATTGACTGGCAGTCTAGCGCTAGAAGGCAACGATACGTTGGCCGCGGCAATTAGCGCTGGCTTGACGGGTGGCCCCGCCGACTATCAAGCCTCGGGTTTCATCGGTGACAATTCGGTGTTTGGATTGCGACGCGGGTTGGATGTGGACTTCGTGCGACTCGACCTGCTGGCGGGTGAGCACGTCATTATTGATGCGACGACTCCGTCCACGTCGTTATTGACTCCGGGTTTGCGCTTGTTTAACGCGAGCGGTGAGGAATTGGCGACGACGAAACAAGTGTTCAATTTCAACGTGTTCAATCCCTTCAATCCCTTTGTGCCCTTCAACCCCGTCAACTTCACAAATCCCTTTTTGCTGCCGCCAAGCATCGATTTTACTGTCGTGACTTCCGGTACCTACTACGTGGCGGTCAGCAGTTCGGTGAATCTCGATTACAACCCTGCCTTTGAAGGTAGCGCGGATCTGGTGTTGTCGCTGCCGGCTGCGGGAAGCGCGATCGGCGGGCTGACGGATGGCGAGAGTTTTTCGATCACCGATTCCACAGGCACTCCGGTGGTATTCGAATTCGATAGCAACGGAACCGTGGCGCCGTCCTCGAATCCCATTCGGTTGAGCGACATTTTAATGCAAGTACCGGTGGCGGGGATCGGCCCGGGCGGGATTCGCGATGGCGACACGTTCATCATCAACGACAATCGCGGCAGTGGCGACGTGCGGTTCGAGTTTGACACGGATTTCGTTTTCAACCCAGCGAACATTCCGATCTTCATCTCATTCTTCAATTCCCCTGCCGGCATTGCCCAGCAAATAGCTTTTGAAATCCAAAATGCCAATCTGGGCTTGACTCCCGTTGCACTTGGCAATGGGGCTGTCAGGCTTGGCACGACGACGCATACTGTCGATGCGACCGGTACGCCGTCCCTCGTGTTGAACGCTCTCCCGCGAACGCAGGCTCAGATTGCCACCAGTATTCAGGATGCGATCCGCAACGCGGGCCTCGGACTCAGGCCCACGCTCGATCCGTTCACCAATGATATTACTCTCGACATTCGCGACCAGAGAGTCGATACCACCTTGGCGCCGAATTTGACACTTGTGATACCGTCAAATACGGGAGCCTATAACCTGTCCGTGGAAATCGAGAACCCGTTTGACCTGCACGCGAATGAGAATCGACTCAACCTGGTGGATGTGAGCAGCGTCACGCGGACGGGGTTGTCGACCAGCTTTATTGAAGGTCAGCCTGGTACTGTGCTGACGAACCGGACTCCGGTCCGGATTAATGCTTCGATGACCAGTGCGGAAGTGGCCCAGGCCATTGCCGAGGGGGTCGGCCGATCGACCGCTGGTTACGTCCAACAGATCATCGTGCCGCCTGGCGCCCAAATCGCCGATGGTGAGATTTTCGCAATCGGCGATGGAACAACCACGGTCAATTTTGAATTTGAAAACGGGTATAGCTTCCAATTACCCGACTTGGCTACTGACCCCAACGCCTACTTGGACGGCGAGTCCTTCAGCATTACTTCGAATGGAGCTGTGTCGACCTTTGAGTTCGACAACGACGGGTCGCTTGGGAGTAGCAACACGCTGATTCGGTTCAATGATTTGCTCTTGCAGGTCCCCGCGTTCGGCGGGATTCAAGATGGCGACACCATTTCGGTGGATCATAACCTGGGTACGCCTCTCGATATCTTCGAGTTTGATTTCGATGGTGTCGTGCAGCCGGGAAATAAGAGCATCCCACTCGCTCTAAATGCGACACAAAACGACATTGCAAATGCCATTGTATTGGCGCTGCGCAACGCCAACATTGGCCTCTCACCGATAAATCGTGGACAAGGTCAAGTCCAATTGGGTATTACGACCCAAACGGTGGATGTCTCGAATACTCCCAACATGACGCGTCGGATCATTCTGCTGACCCAAGACGAGATGGCGGAAAAAGTGGCCGCCGCGATTCAAGGTGCCGGGCTGGGATTCACGCCAACAAATCTCGGCGGTGGTCTTGTGCATCTAGGCGGATCCGTCGCACAGACTATTGACGTTTCCAACGCACTTGGCATCCAGTTGATTGGATCGCCGGGAGCTCGAGATCCGAATGCGGTGTTGATTCCCGTGTTCCCCTCCGCATCGACCTCTGCGGCTCAAGTCTCCCAGTTGATGCAATCGGCGATCAGCACGGCCGTGGCGTTGCGTGGTTTGCGCGTTACCGCGACACCGGATGGTGCGCGACGCATTAACTTGCTTGCCAATGAGCTTTTCACGGAGTTCTCCAATGCACCATCCCTGTCTCTGAATAACGCCGACGAATCGGTCAAGACTTACGACAATATCGTGCGCGTGATCGGCCATACGGTGACGAGCCGCGGACCATTGGGATTGGAGAACAACCTGGCCGGCGACGACTTTGGAGCCTTTACGACCAGCGGACCTCCGAACATCACGAACTACCCTGGCGCTCTTCGTGGCATGGATAACTCGCGCGAAGGTGTGTACATCGACGATGTCGTGATCGGATTTGCCGAACGCGGTGAAATCATCACCGGCACGTCGGCGAACACGAGCTTTATCCCCAACGACGAGTTGCTCAATCTGGAATTGCCAGTTGGCTTCGTGCCACATCGAGAAGTCGTGCTGGGACCGTATGAGTTGGAAGTGCGGCGGGCCGAGGCGTTTGGCGTCACGATTCAGGATCCGACGCCGGAGATTTTCCTTACGCAATCGTTTGACACGAATGATCGGTTGATCGAGCAGGTTTCGCTGACGGCTTCCGCGGGAAGCTCCATCGCCGATGGGCAAACGTTGTCGCTCAGCGATGGATTCAAAACAGTCGTTTTCGAGTTCGAGGATCTCGACCTGAATAATGGGGTGACTACCGGACGCATTTCGATCGGCTATCGGACAAATGAGACCGATATCGCGATTGCGCGGCGGATACGGGATGCGATTAACAGTTCGCAGACGCAAGCCAGCCTGAAGGTTACCGCCGCACTATCGGACGGTGCCGCGACGGGGACCACGAGCAGCAGTAACCGTATCAACTTGTTTGGCAATGCAGTACTGTCGTTGGTTGAGAACTCGAAGCCGCGGTCCGTGGCCATTACCGAGCCGAGCGACACCTTGGCGCAAGCGATTGTCACGGGGATCGGCACCGACGATGTCACCCTATTCACCGGTACGGGTTCCATCGGCGACAACACCGGCCTGCTGAACCCGTCTGCGGACATTGATTTGTTTTCCGTACGATTGGACGCGGGCCAGCAAGTCACGATTGACGTCACGGCAAATGTTCAGCAGGCGTTTTTGGACGGCGTCCTCCGCGTCTTCGATGACACGGGGACGGAACTGGTATTGGAGGATGATACGTTCGGCCTCAATCCGCGGATTGAGTTCACGGCACCGTCACGCGGCACCTATTACATCGGTGTCAGCGGTTTCTTCAATTTCTTCTACAGTCCGCAGTTCCCTGGCAGTGGTTCGACCTTTGGCACGCAGTTCAGCACCGGTCCGTATGTCATCACGATTGAACGGATGGCCACCGGTTTCCGATTGGAGGAAACTTCCAACTTCGGCGATCGCAATGTGACGCGCGATCAGGGCCAACTCTTCATCGAATCCAATCGGATCACCCACTCGAGTGGGTTCGGAATTCTGGTTGATTCTGGTACGCGGGACGGTGCCACGGGCGTGAACGCTCCACATCAAGGCCCCACGCGGCTGACCCGTGAGCTGAATGTTGCCAACCTCGTTCCTGGAGTGTCGGTTATTAACAATGTGATTGCTCGCAGCGGTGCGGGAGGCATCCGATTCAGCGGCGACACGAACGTCATTCCCGATCCGGCGAACCCGGGTACCACATTGGCCGTTCCGACGGCGCCGATTCCGTTCGGACGTGCTGTGAACAACACGATTTTCGGCGGCACGGTTGGCATCCAGGTCGACGAGAGCGCCAGTCCAACGCTGTTGAACAATATCTTGTCCAACGTTACGACTGGCATCACGGTCGATGCAACGTCGGCGACGACCGTCGTGGGCGGGACGGTTTTCCATAATGTTACGACGCGCACTACAGGGACCACGATCGGTTCGTTCCCGTTGGACTTGGTGAGCACCGCGCCCCTGTTCATTAATGCTAGTATCGACAATTTCTATCTAGCACCTGGATCGCTGGCCATCGACAGTTCGGTGAATACTGTGCAGGACCGGCCTGAGTTGATCGCCGTCAAGAGTCCGCTCGATTTGGGACTTTCTCCCATCCTTGCTCCCGATCTGGATGCCTTGGGGCAAACCCGAGTGGACGACCCTGGCGTGAATACGCCGCCAGGTTTGGGCAGCAACGTATTTAAGGACCGCGGCGCCATCGATCGAGCCGACTTCAATGGCCCGACGGCAGTGATGTTGGTTCCGGGCGACAACGATCCGCAGGGGCGAGACACCGACAATCGATCGGGATTTATCGAGTTGACCAGCCAAATCCTGTCCAACTTCTCCATTCAATTGCGCGACGGACTTGCCCCCACCGATCCCCGTGAAGGGACCGGTGCGGACGACACAACGGTTCGTGGAAATCGCGTGACATTGTTCCGCGACGGCGAAAAACTGGTGGAGGGGCTCGACTATTCGTTCAGCTACGACGCCACAAACAACATCATCCGGCTCACTCCGCTCGCCGGCATTTGGGAACTGGACCGGCAATACGACATTGTCCTGTCGAATGCGCGTGGCGTGGCGATCACGGCTCCAGCTGGCAACGTGGTCAGCGACGGGGACACGTTCCAAATCACGGACATCAAAGGCAATCAAGTCGAATTTGAGTTTGACAGCGGCTATGTGCTGCGTGTGCCGCAAACACTGGCCTTACAAATTCCGGCTTCGGGCGGCGCAGGAATTAATGACGGTGAAGTTTTCACCATTACCGACGGCCTTCGGACCGAGCGATTTGAATTTGACAACAACGGCGCCACGGAGAACGACGTCGTTCCGGCCCCGGTGCAACGAACGATCATCATCAACTATTTAGTCACCGACAGCGCGAACGAAATTGCCAACAAACTGGTCACGGCAATTCGGAACACGTCCTTGGGACTGCAGCCGGTGAATGTCATTAATTCCTTCGGACGCGCGGTGCACCTGGGGAGCAGATCCGTGCACGTGGTCAGCACCGCTCTGAGTCCGTCGATCGCGTTGACCGGCGTGGCGGCGGGCATTGAGGATGGTCAGACGTTTTCCATCGATGACGGCACCAAGGTCGTGACTTTCGAGTTTGTCGAAGGGATTGGCGGCGCAGGTGCGGGCAACCGCGCCATTAATTTCAGCCTCAACCAGACGAGCGACGAAATCGCCGAGGCAATTGTCGCTGCGATCAAGGCGGCGTCGGTTGGCTTGAATCCGACGCATCATGTCAACAGCGACGG
>CAZFLF010000305.1:0-7531 GCA_964519825.1 uncultured Pirellulaceae bacterium
TCTATGAAACCGGCAATCTAATCGATCGGTGTCGCGCATCAGACATTCGACTCCCATCGGTCGTGGTTGAATGTCTCGTCGAAGCGATCGAAGCATTTTCGGTGGGTAAGGATAAAAATGATCAGCGCGTGGCTCGTCATCACATAGAATGTCTGCGATCGCTCGTCGGCTGAGGCACTGGCAGCGAATTATCAATTGAACCGAAGAGAAATGGACTGTCGCGTGTCGCCTGGAAACAACACTTTTGGTCATAACCTGATCCATCTGTGGGATCGGGTTTAGTGTCGATCAGCGAGAATTAGTGTTCTTGCTCGTTCTTCTACTCGCATTAAGTGATGCTCGGTTCGCCAAATGGGAACCACCGTCATTGGTCATTAAAAAAGCCCAGGGGGGTTGATCCCCCTGGGCAGCTGGTTTGGTGATCAAATGCTCCGCCGATTAAACGTTGAGCAGCTTTTTCGCTTCGTCGAAGCCGGGTGACCGGTGGCCATATTCGCTGGCAGTCACCCGTCCGAGCGCGACGAGCTGCCCCCAGCGGAACGCCGGACGCATAGCAGCGAATTCGGCGCTGACCGTGTGATAATACTTCTCGGCGTGCAGAGCCCCGTCTTCGCTGGTTGCGAACTTCAGGAGCAAGTCGAATACTCCCCGCGGCTCATGACCCAGCGCCCCGTATCGCGAAATCAAAGCGGCAGCGCGGAATTGCTCCTTGGCTTGAATCGCGGAATCGGCTTCACGGAGCAACTCGGTCGCGTCAGTGGCTTGGACTTCGGCGAGGTGCTCTGCGAATGGGTAGGGTTGTTTGTTGGAACGAGTGCTTTGGCCGCCAGTGTGGAACGCTCCCACAATCAGGCTGGCCACAACATTGCGCGGGTTGCTGACTCGGCAAATGTTCCGCCAGGCATTGGCGGAGTCGGAAGCATGCACGCCGACCGAATCGCCGTGGCAACTGCCGACAGGTTTCTCCTTGCTCGACCAGGCGTCCGGGCGACCGGGATCATGCAGTACCAACATGTTGGCTGCCAGTGACATCGCCTCTCCGATGGACTCGGTCGCGTACCCTTCCGCGAGTGCTTGAGCAACCGCGTCAGCGGCCTGTTCGCGCGTACCACGGAAAATGGTGCTGGCCAACTGTTGGAGCCAGCCATCGTCACCAGACTTCTGTCCTAAGGTCCGACCCAACAATTTGTACTGATCGAGAAGACTCGGCAATACCGTGCGGATCGGAGAGCGAGGATGCCCACGGTCGATCATGTTGTGCTCCTGCTGCGCACAATACCGCACCGACTGCCGAAGCAGACAATGGGCCCATTCCTGGCCGACGAGATCTAACGTATCCCATGCTCGCCAAGCCAGAACAGTGCGATGGACGTCGACTTCGTCCTGAACTTCAAACTGCAAATGGTTATAGGCCTCACCGACGGGTCCCTGGGCCAGCGCGGCAAACGCGCGGTCGGCTTTCTCGATATCGCCGCCATGTGTCACCTCGCGTAAATGTTCACCGCCAGACACGCCGGCTGGAATTGCATCCGCAGTAACGGGGTGGAGTACCTCGGCCTTTCGGCCACCGAATTCCTGAATCCGGTTCGCATTTCGATAGAGTACTTTGAGCACTGGCAGAGGCTGTTGAAGCGTGGGAAGCTCCTGGGCCATCCGGTAGGCCGGAGCAAGCGCCATGAAGGTATGAAATCCGACGTAGTCCTGGCCACCAAACGTGCGGGCGTTGGCCAGTGCTCCCGCGGCTACCAAAGTTTGCAGCCCCGTCCCCTCTTTCAGCTTTTCGACCAACAGCGCGGTCAATTTCGCAGGGGGCGTATCTTGCATCAATGCCACCAGCGGCTCAAGTTTCCCGAATGACAAGGTCGTTTCGGCATCATCGGCATAGACCCGAGCCAACCCGAGGTCCGAGGCCAATGTCGTCCCCAAACCGGCCAAGAGCATTCCTCGACCGATATCCCCGAGAAATTCGCGACGGTTGTTGCGGAGCATTTTGCTTCTCCTTCGTAGCAGGTTTGACTGGACCAGATTCCTGGCTGCGACAATAAGTGTACTGAATATCGTGGCGGGCAGCGAGCGAAGCGGCTACGGAAAGCAGCCGGTCCTATTCATTACACTAACGCGACGGCGTTACAGCGAAGATTCCAGGGGGTCATCTTGCTCCCCGTTTCCTCAAGAATTGGGCTACGCAGTCCCAACTCGAGCGATAAAGACCAGAAGTCTCCCGCACCGGGTTCGCCCCCTGGCATGGCCGTGCCAGCAAGTTGAAAATGGTGACCAAGCATTTGAAAATTCGACTTCCTTTTGCGGAGCAACTGCGCATATGGGCCACGCCACCTACAAGGACGCGGGAGTCGATTTGGACATTTACGAAGAGTCCATGTCGCGGCTGCCCAAGCTCATGCACCGCACTTACTCGCCGCGCGTCATTCGATTGGATGGCGGATTCGCGGGACTGTATCAGCTCGATTTTGCCAGCCGGCTGTTCCATCGCAACTATAAGGATCCAGTACTCGTCTCGTGCACCGACGGCGTCGGGACGAAGTTGAAGGTCGCCAAACTCACCGACAAGCACGACACGGTCGGAATCGACCTGGTGGCGATGAGTGTGAACGACGCGATCTGCTGTGGCGCCGAACCACTGTTTTTCCTCGACTACGTGGCAATGTCGCACGACGATCCGGGAAAGCTCGAACAGATCGTTAAGGGAATCAGTGACGGTTGTGTGGAAGCCGACTGTGCGCTACTGGGGGGAGAGACGGCGATCATGCCCGACATTTACGCACACGGCGACTACGATCTAGCCGGTTTCTGCGTGGGAGTTGTCGAGCGCCGGCACGTCATCGACGGCAGTACCATTCAGCCGGGAGACGCGGTCATTGGCTTGGCGTCGAGTGGCCTGCATTCCAACGGGTACAGCTTGGTGCGGCGAGTCGTTTTCGACATGACGGGACTCGGTGTCAACGACTTTGTGGAGCAACTGGGTGAGACGGTCGGATCAGCACTCCTGACACCCACGCGGATTTACGCGCGACCGGTGCGACGTATCCTGACGTATTACAAAGTGAAAAACGTGGTCCACGGAATCGCCCACATCACCGGCGGAGGCTTGTTCGAGAACCTCGTTCGCGTCGTTCCCGACGGAGTGCGAATCGAGATCGAACCCAACAGTTGGCCGATTCCACCGGTTTTCTCTTGGTTGCAAAATCTAGGCGATATCGAATCGGACGAGATGTCTCGTGTCTTCAATATGGGTATCGGACTTGTTCTGGTGGTAAGTCCCTTCTTTGCCGACAGTGTCCAACGCATGCTCACCGACGCCGGATTCCAGAACTGGCGATTGGGACAGGCGGTCCCCGGACCGAAAGACGTGGTTTGGAGCAAGTTACCTGCGTTGAGTTAGCAATCAGGCAGAGAAGCTAGGCGGAATCGAACTCATTCACGCCGGCGATGCTTGGATTCCCGGCCACCCGAGGACAGCTTGTGGGTCCTGAACCGCCTGGCTGCGTCCGACTGGGATCGTCCGTCGTAATGCGTCCCAGGCGACGCCCAGCGTGTTGGCCAGTGGCCGGAAACCGCCGGCGATTCGATCGAGCGGTTCCAATTGCCCTTCCGGAACATCGGACAACTTGGCTGCCATGTCCTGCATCAATTTTCGCAACGCCTCTTGCTCCGCCGTCAATCCAGCGGGCTGCGAATCAGCGATTTGCGCCGTTTTCGGACGAGACACTGGCGGCGTTTTCGCCACCCAGACCGTCGCCGGAAGGGACCGTCGTCCGGACAACGCAACGCGGGAATTGCTGCGGGCGCCGGTGTCTCGAGTGGTCGCATGACGCCATGCCGGAAGCAAGATCACTAACAGCGAAGCCGCAACCGCCAAACCAATGAACACCGAGTTGACAACCGGTCGCCGGGCTCGCGAATTCGTACCAAGGCCGCTCTGATGCCGCGCGTTGAGTGCCGTATCTGCAGCGGCTTGAGCGACTCGGACCCGGCCAGGCTGGCTCCGCAGGCCTGCCGCATTCTTCGAGCGTTTAAGTTCCCGAAAGAGGAGTGTCTGAACTCGCAATAACTCGCTGCAATCCTCACACAGGTCCGCATGGGAGCATAAGATCTCGTCATCTTGCGGTGACCGCCGCTCATCGAGCAATACTTGCCACCGTTGCTGGAATTCATCGCACCGCATGGGTCAGTTCCTCCTCATGGCAATGCTCGACACGGCAATGTTCCACTACGCCCCGCTGTCGCAGTTGTTGAACCAAATCGGTCCGCGCCCGGTGAATCCAAGTCTTTATCGTGCCTACGGGCCGTTGCATTTGAGTGGCGATCTCTTCGTAACTCAATTCATGATGGTGAAACAACCGGAATGCCACCTGGTAGTCCGGACGCAAACTTCCTACCGCAAGTTCAATCTCCTCGGCCAAGTGGGTCGCAGTTTGTGGATCGGGCGTGGGGTCGGGCACGGGCTCAGAAATCGGCTGCGTTCGCCATTTCCTGAATCGTGCCGATAAAGCCGTCCGACACCGATTCCCCGCGATCGCGAACAACCACGGCTCAAAGGCACGACTCTGGTCCCAGCGACCTAGATTCTTCAACACGCGGATCAAAGTCTGTTGCGTTACATCTTCCGCATCCTGCCGATGCCCCAACATCCGATAACACAAAGCAAATACTCGATGCTGATACTGGCCAACCAGTTCGGTCATGGCCGACTGGTCACCCTTCAGGCAGCGATCCACAAGTTCGCGGAGTTGAGACAACAAGCGACGTCTCCGCACCCGGTCGAGCCGGGCTATTCAAGAGTACTCGTTGAACGGCGACCGAGTTTCACGAGGTCTGGCCGCAACATGGCCAGTAATTCTAGTCGAGACACCTGAATCTTGTGAGGACAGGTGAAAAAAAGATCAAATTACCCAGTGGAGCACGAAGGACGCAGTCACCTTGGCCAGCTTTTGGCAGGTCCGCAATCTGTACAGCGTGCGGCGGATCGTTCTGAGTTACAACACCCGACCCAAGAGAATCTTAGGATTAGACTGACCCACTGCCGCCAATCGGGGATTGGTCTGGCGTGCTTCGGCCTATGTGTTGCGGAGCAACACGGCCACGGGAAGGGAGCCTGGCGGGGACCGACGCACCGCTACTCGGTGCCCCCCAAGCCTAATCGAGTTAGCCACCGACCGCGGGGTGGATTGCCGGACTTTGGATCGTCCGTCCTCTTGGCCTCATCATCGGCATTCGCAGACTGATCTTGAAGCGAGCGAAGTCGCTCTTCCATTTGGAGACGTTCTCGAGCCAGTTTGGCCCGTTCGATGGAAATCTCGACTTCCGATTTACGCAGTTTCTCCCGCCATTCGTCTTGGAGTTGATTCAAGCGGTCGCGTTCCACAGTCACCGTTGCATCAGCGTCCAGTAATTGATCGCGGGCGGCCATGTCGGTGGTATTTGCTTCGACACCGGCACTTTGTGTTGCCAGCAACTGCCGCAGTTCATCTAGTTCGCGGTCCTTTTCGGCGACGATCCGATCCGTATTCCGGATCACGTCCTCGATTCGCAGCTTGTCTTTGGCCTGTTCTGGTTGACGAGCATCGAAATCGGTTTCCAACTGCTGCAGCAATCGCTGTTTCTGGGATTCCCAATCGAACGATTTCATGTCCACATCGGGCGTGCGGTGCTGCGGTGCCGGTTGGGACGGACGGCTGGTCAGTTCCTCGTTCTGATGTTTCAGTTCACGGATTTCCTGCAGCGCCATTTCCAGCCGCCGCTGCAGGCGTTCTAGTTCCGCGCTATCGTTGTGGACAGCCGGCTGAACGCACGGGGCTTCGCCCGCATCGCTACGCTCGCGGAGTGCGCGGCGCTCGTCTTCCATCTCGACGAGCATGATCCGGGCTTCATCGAGAGCCTGTTCCGAATCGTGGCGGAGTTGCTGCAGATCGCGGATCTCCGCCTCGAGCGCTGCGATATGTTTCCGCGTTGAATCCGACTCGGTGGCCGTGACTTGAGGACGACCCATCTCCGCAACAAGCTGTGCCACTTGGTCCTGCAGCCGCCCTTCCAACTCGTGCAGCTGATTGGACCGTTCGCGCAGCAGCACACGCGACCGCTCTCGCAATGCGAGAAACGCGGCAGACAATGCGACCGTCGGCGATTGATTCGCCGAGTTCGAGTTGTTTGGCGTGGTGGGCATCTCTGTTGCGTTAACTTGAGTCAGTCTGTTGTTCCACGCGCTGTCGGTTCCTCTCTGTGCTGTAGACAGGAAGAGTGATGGCAGTCCGGCTGCGCACCTCGACTTCAGACGAGGTTACGAAGGTCGCGACGCGGCCGGAGTATCTACAGCGTATAGGTCGCAACAGACGTGCGGTCAAACCCACGGACGGACTTGTAACGACTGTAGGGGTTTCGACCGTTACAGCGACTGGCGACCACGCCGGACCACACGAACTAGGTCCACCATACCCTACACAAGGGGGGCGTCGACGATTATTTCAAATCCACAACAAATCGAGCGCGCCGACCGCGAAGAGACCGAGACTTACGACGGCATTGACGTGGAAGAAGGCCAGATTGACGCGAGTTAAATCGTCGGGGCGTACGAGCGAGTGTTCGTAGAACAACAGCAGCGCCACGGCGGCGATGCCCAAACCGTAGATCCAACCGAATTGCACCGGCGGTCCCCCTACGTGGTCGACGAATGGCAGGGCGGCGAGCATCACGATCATGAGGAAGTGACAAATCGCCGCCAGCCGCAACGAACCGGGGATACCCAGGCGAACGGGAATGCTCTTCAACTGCGATTGCACATCGAAGGCGTAATCCTGACAGGCGTAAATAATGTCAAATCCGGCGACCCAGAGCATTACCGCGGCTCCCAGACACAGTGCCGGCAACAGGTCGAGCGGATGATTGACCAGAATCCCACCTCGTAACGCAATCCAAACGGAAACGGGCGCGAGCATTAACGACGCGCCCAGCCAGAAATGAGCGAACGCGGTAAATCGCTTCGTGTAACTGTAGGCCAGCAAGAATCCCAAGACGGGTACCGACAAATACAGCGGCAGACGATTGGGCAGGAACAGCACTGTTGCGCTGACAAATGCCACACAAGTCGCGATCGTAAACATGATCACGCTTCGAACCGATACCAGTCCCGCCGGAATGTGCCGGCCGGCCGTTCGTGGGTTCGCGGCGTCAATATGTCTATCCGCAAGCCGGTTGAAAGCCATTGCCGCACTGCGAGCGCAGACCATGCAGACGAGGATTCCAAGCAGATCGCGTCCGCGAAACGGCGTCCGTTCGCCGTTTGACGTGAGCGTCGTCCATGCCATTACTGCCGCCAGCAGCGCAAACGGCAGCGCAAATAGCGTGTGGCTGAATCGAATCATTTCCAACAGGTGCCGAATGGGACGCAACATGCTCACGACACCGAAATGTTGTCAACTGCCCAACGCTTCATCAGTGAGGTTTCGATGCCAAGTTGGTCCAAAATGCGGGCCACAATGAAGTCGACCAGATCAAGCACGCTATGCACACCGTGATA
>CAZFLF010000306.1:0-7499 GCA_964519825.1 uncultured Pirellulaceae bacterium
AGCCGACCCGGTGGGAATATCCGATAGCTTTCCTTCTTTCACCGACAGTCGCCGTCCTTTGCCGTCGTCGAGCAGCACCATGGCGTCGCCAGCCAAGACAACGGTCCGATCCGTGACCTCCTCTCCACCTCGCCGCGGGAAGACCGTCAACGTGACTTCGTTCTTAACAGGATCCAACGATTTGATCGTCCCCTGCAGCGTCAGACCTTCCGCTTGTACGCTCAGAACCTGCTTCTGGTCCACGGACAGCGACAGCTGAACGGTTGTGCCGGGAACCAAGTCCGACATCTTACCCTCCTTCAGTGACAGTCGGCGGCCACGTCCGTCATCCACAACCACTTCCAATCCGCTGGCCATCGTGAACGACTTTTCGTTCGGTTCTTGATCGCGCTGTGCGGGCAAGTTCACGGTAAGGGTATTTTGCGACGTATCCACGGCCTTGAGTATGCCACGTAGCGTCGGTCCTTCCGCTAAGACGCTGTCCACCGTCGTCTGGTCAGCGGCGAGCGTAAGGTTCACGAGCGTTCCGACAACCAAGTCGCTGACTTTTCCTTCCTTGAACAAGAACAAACCGCGCCGGCCGCCACTGTCGCCGAGGGCCACTTCTACGTTCTTGGCCAAAGTGTAGCTTTTCTCGGTCGGGGCCTGCCGTCCGTCAAATGTCGCAACCGTGATGGTCCCCGCGGCTGCGTCGATCCCCTTCACCGTACCGCGGATATCCGACCGAACGGGACCTCGACCCTGGAATTGACCATGAACCACACTGACACTGGCGATCAGCGATCCAAGGACAATGCTGCAAGTGAGCAAGCGACATATCGTAGGCATGGTATTCCTCGCGGCGACTTGCTGATTGGGACTTGGCGAAATGCACTTACGGTGAAGGTGTTACATAAACTAGCCCAGGGTCGCGGGCAAAGCGACCGCCCCGTAGGTCGCATCTGCAAATACTGATTGAGTTCATAACGATCAATTCACTTGCTTATTGCACTTGGTTCTGACGTAATTGTGCCGAGCATTCGCCTTTCGGCCGACCCGTTGTGAGGCAGTTCGCATGTTCGGAAATGAAACGAACACAAGGTATCGCCTGTCAGGATGGATAATACTCGCTGCGTATTGCCTCGTCGCGACTGCAGTCGGGGCGGACAAGCTCGTCACTGGTCCTGAGACGGAAAAACGATTTCCGCCCTTGAAAATTCCGGAAGGTTTCCGAGCCACTCTGTTCGCCTGCGATCCGCTTGTCGAATATCCATCGGTTATCGCAATTGGACCGAGGACGGGCACGCTGTTCGTCGCCTACGACTACATGACCGGACTCGGACTCGAAATCATTCGGCGCGACGAGGTCCGCGTGGTGCGCGATACGGATGGGGATGGCTATGCCGATGCGACCACCGTTTATGCAGACGGTTTCAATTCCATTCAGGGATTGGCTTATCACGCCGGCAACGTCTATGTCATGCATGCTCCGTATCTGACCAGGCTCAAGGATACGAATGGCGACGACGTGGCGGATGAACGGCTCGATCTGTTGCGTGGGCTCGGCCTGCCTCCTGAGGAGAACTCGAATCGGCTGCATTGTGCCAACGGCGTTGTGGTCGGGCACGATGGCTGGCTGTACCTCGCGCTGGGCGATCGAGGATGCGACGTTCGTCGGCCGGAAGGGGACCGACTGCTAGTTCAAGAAGGAGGCATATTCCGCTGCCGCTCGGACGGTCGCGACCTGCACATCTTTTCACGAGGATTGCGCAACATCTACGACGTCGCGCTGGATGAGGAACTCAATGTCTTCGTCCGCGATAACGAAAATGACGGCGGCGATTACATGATTCGCGTGTGCCATTGTTTCCATGGGTCCGATCATGGCTATCCGTATCTCTACATCGAACGACCAGAAGAGGCGATGCCGCCGTTGGCGGACTTGGGACGCGGTTCTTCGGCGGGCGGGACAGCTTATTTGGAAGCCGCGTTCCCCGCGGAGTATCGCGACAGCCTCTACTATTGCGAGTGGGGTCGCGCCGTGGTGCGATATCAGCGGCAGCGGGTGGAGAGTGGCTTTGCGCCGATGCAGGAAGTCGATTTCGCAGCCGGTCCTCCCGACGATCCCTATGGCTTCAAACCAACCGATCTCGTGGTCGACCGCGACGGATCGCTACTGGTTTCCGACTGGTGTGACGGCCAACGACCCAAGCGCGGGCGCGGCCGCATTTATCGGATCACCGCCGCAGGTGCAGAAAAACCCTCGGACGATCCGAACGCCAAATTCGCAGGCGCTGATTTTCAGGAACTCATGGGGGGGCTAAACTCAAGCCGCTATCACGTCCGCGTCGGGGCGCAGGAAGCAATCGAACAGCGAGGCGGCGCGGGAGTGCAATCGCTTCAACAAGCTCTGCAGCACGGAAAAGTTGATGTCCTAGGCCGATTGCATGCGGTCTGGGTCCTCGCGCATGTCGGAGGACACGAAGCGATCGACGACTTATTTCGACTCGCGGAGCACGATCCGGACGCGCGAGTCCGCGCTCAAGCGGTACGTGCGTTGGCCGATCTGACTGATCCAATTTTGACAAGTCATCGCGTCGATGCTGGCCGTGGAGATGAGCAGGTGTGTCGCCGTTTGGCGCAGATCGCCGACGGCGCCGATTCGCGAGTTAGGCTCGAGGTGGTTGTGGCGTTGGGCCGATTACGTTGGTCCGAAGCCCCCTCGTGGATCGGACGCACTTGGGCCAAGGCGGATCCGGCGTTGACGCATGCCGGCATGATGCTGCTCCGTCGCTGTGAGAATTGGCCGGGTGTACTGCGGTTGCTGGACGAATCTCCTGATTGGAACGCGGCAAGCCGATCCGACGTACGCACGATGGCGCTGCGGGCCGTCGCAAATCAGGGACACGGGGCAATCGCCGATGGATTGCTGCAGCGATTGGAACAGGAATCCGATCCGCGTCGTCGCCGTGAATTTCTGGACCTGCTCGCTCGGATCTACAAGCGACCGCCGGAGTGGACCTATTGGGGCTTTCGACCTGCGCCTCGACCGGCGAACACCGTCGTCTGGGAGAAGACGGTGGCCATCGAAGCTGCACTCGATCGGGCCCTCGGCGATCTGGAGTCTACCGTTCGAACCCTGGCCATACGGCGCATGCTCCGTGAGGAAATTCCGATCCGCCTCGAGTCGCTCGCGACCTGGTTAAAGCAAGAGACGAAGCCGGAGGGGGTCGCCGCGATTCTCGACGCGCTGAGTGCTCGGCCGGTCGCAGAAGTACGCAGTCTGTTGCAGGAAATCATCCGGAACCGATCGTATGGGGATGAGCATCGGCTGCGTGCGCTGGCGAAGTTCGTGACCGAACTGGACGCAACGTCCGAGCCACGTTTGCTCGAAATTGCAGCGTCGCTCGACGAAGGTCCGGTGCTCGCCGAAGTATTGCGCGAATTCGGTCGGCGCCCCAAACTCGGTGGTTCGCAGTTTTTGTTGGCCCGGTTGGATTCCCGAAACGACGACGTGCGGGCTGCTGCCGTCGCATCGCTGGCGGACCAACCGGTCGATGCTGCCGCGCCGCACGTCGACCGACTGCTCCGCGATCCAGACATTCGAGTACGCCGTGCGGCGGTCACGCTCAGCGGCAAGCTGAACCTGCGTGACACAGCCGATTTGTTGCTGACCTATGCCGGCGACGCCGATCTTCCATTGCAAACTGCGAGTCTGGAGTCTCTCCGAGTCTTCCACGAGCCTCGCGCGATTCCGTCGGCTGTCCGGGCGCTGCAATTCCAGGAAACGCAACTCGCCGCGTTGTCGTATCTCGCAGATCTCGGTGGTCCGCAACACCTCGCTGCGGTCATCACCACCGCGGAGAAAAGCCGGTCGATTGACGTGCTGGCCGCCGTGGCTCGCACAATGACAAATTGGCAACGGAAGACAGAGCCAAAGTCTGAGGAGTGGGAGCGGATTGAACGTGCGGCCGCCGCGCTGCAAGGAAGCAGCGGTGCTCTCTTGCGTTGGAATGTTCGCGGTCCGTTGTCCGCCGACGTCGCAGGAAAGATTCTCGAGGCGGTAACGGCCCCCAATCAGTCTGACGCTGCTCCTTTCGCGGCAAACGATTGGCAAGAAATGATCGTCCACGGGACCGACGCGCAAATCCACTTGAAGGCCGCGGGAGCTGGAGCACTCGATTCGGTTTGGTTGGCAGTTTCTGAACTTGATCTTGGACAAGCGGAAACAGTCGAGTTTTTGGCATCGGCCAACGGAACGTTTGCGGTTTGGCTGAATGGACACTCGATCTTCACTCGCGACAAAGCAGCCGCGTACCAGCCCGATTCCGACCGCTTCTCAGTAGCTTTGCCCATGGGAAGGAGTCGCATTGCAGCCCGGGTCAGCGGCTCGGGTGACGGGATTCCGTTTCACTTGCGATTTCGCCACAAGAGTTCCCAGGCCGACCACGAACGGCTGACACAGTTGGCTTTGACCGGGCGCGGCAACGTGCAGCGCGGGCGCGAGCTGTTCTTGAATGCGGAGAAGTCGCAGTGCGTCAAATGCCATCGGATCGCCGACCAAGGCGGGCGGATCGGTCCCGATCTTGCCGCCATTGGCAGTCGCTTCTCGCGCGTGCATCTGATCGAGTCGATTCTGGAACCGAGCCGCACCGTTGCGCCCAGTTATGAAACCTGGGTCCTGGTGCTCGACAGCGGTCGCCTGTTGGCGGGGGTCAAAGTCAGCGAGACTGCAACGCAGCTCACGTTGGGGGACAATCAGGGGCAGACCCACCAGGTCCCGAAATCGACTATCGAAGAGAGTCAGGTTCAGCCGACCAGCTCGATGCCCGATGATGTGCACAAACGCCTAACCGACGCCGAATTCGTTGATCTGGTGGAATTCCTACTGTCGCTCACGAAAACGACCAAGTAAGCCGTGGCCGCGTCTCTCCGAGACGCGAGCCCTAGTTTCGCGGACGGGACAAAGTGCAGGGGTGCGCGTCTCGGAGAGACGCGACCACTTTACAACAACTTGACAGATAACCAATTACTGAGGAGCTCACCATGTTATTACAGCGCAAAATACTGCTGGTCTTTCCACTGCTTCTGTGCTCTCTGTCCGTCGTCGCCGAGGAACCGAAAGCAGATGCAGCCAAAATCATCTATCAGGAAGATCTCGTCTATGGACGAGTCAACGGCGCCGGATTGTTGGCGGACGTTGCTTATCCCGAGTCGACGGCGTCGTTACCCGCCATCATCTCTGTCCATGGTGGCCGTTGGCGCGGCGGCCATAAAAAAGACGGTTCGACCATCAAGGTGAATCAATGGGCTGAATTTGGCTTTTTCGCCATGTCGATCGATTACCGGCTCGTGGGCTGCACTCCGGCCCCGGCGTGCTATCAGGATCTGCAATGTGCGATCCGCTTCGCGCATGCCAACGCGGACAAGTACCACATCGACACTTCCCGGATTTTTCTCATTGGTCAGTCGGCCGGTGGCCACATGGTTTCCCTAGCAGCAACGCTCGGTGACGGTCCGTTCCCGCGAACCGGCGGCTGGGAAAAAGCGAGCAATGACTGCCGTGCGGTCATCAGCGTGGCCGCGAATTATGAATTGACCAGCCTCAGTTGGGGCGACATTTGGACTCCGGCCGGCGAAGATCCAATCAAAGCCCGACAATTCGCCTCGCCAGTCAATCACGTCAAGAAAGAGATGAAGCCGTTGCTCGTGTTACATTCCGACAACGATCAGTCCGTCCCAATCAACAATGCTCTCGGAATGATCGAAGCTCTGAAAAAAGCCGGTGCGCCACACGTCTTTCATCGTTACCCGGATATGGGACACATGGGGATCAACGACGAAGTCATCGCGAGGTCGCTGGAATTCATCAAACAGCAAAGTAAGTGACAAAAAGTAACGTGGAACCGGCTAGGTGGACGGAGTCCGGAGTACGAAGTCCGGAGTACGGGGCGAGTACCCGGTGCGAATTACGAGGAGCCGAGTACTTGGTACTGAGCACCGTACTTCGTACTCTGTACTGCGTACTCCGTACTCCTTACTGTGCAGTGTGCAGCGAAATGTCCGTCATCCGCAATCGATTCTCGGAGCATCGTATGTGGAGCGCAACGCGAAGCTGGATGAACCTTTTCACGTTTTTGTTCGCGGCAATTGCGTGGATCGCTATTTCCGCTGGCTCGTCCCTGAGTGCTGCTGAGGATCGAATCGTTGTCGAACGCGACGAACAAGTGGGTACCTTGACCCTCGTCGTTCCCTCACGGCAAGGCTGGCTTGATTGGAATGACGTCCTTCGTGGTCTCGCGCGGGCTCTGGGACTGGATGAGCAAGCTGCTGTCGAGGGCTTTCACGGTCGGCGAATCGATCTGCGGCAGCGTCAAGCGTGGCTCACGGTTAGGGCTCTCAGCGCCGCGATGCCGGATGTCAAACTCCGTGTAGTGGTTGATCCCGTTACCAAGGAGCCGGCGCTGCGCATCCGAGTGGAACGAGGAGATGCGCGAGAGAAGGTCCGCAAAGCGAAGTCCCTATTCCGTGAACAGTTCGCAGAAGATGTCGACTTGTTCGATTTTCAATTGGATGAGCAGTGGAGGGAGCAGCCGCTGGACCGTTCCCTCGTGGTGCTCATCCACGGATTCAGTGCGGGTCCACATTCGTTGGTCGAGTTCCATTCGAAACTGAAGGTGCAGGGCTGGCCATGTGCCACGTTTTCTTACCCGAACGACGGCCCATTGGCGGAATCGGGAAAGCAATTAGCGGCGGAGCTGCGCAACTTCCGCGAGCAGTATCCGCTGCGTCCAGTTGTCCTCGTAGCGCATTCGATGGGTGGATTGGTTGCGCGGGTGGCAGTTGAAGATCCCAGCCTCGATCCAGGAAATGTGAAAGGGCTGATCATGATCTGTACTCCCAATCATGGCAGCCGGTGGGCCGAGCTACCGAGCGGACTCGACGTGTGGGAACACCTGCAACAGTTGCCCGGGCGTTCGTTGCCGGATGCATTTCGCCACTCGGTCGCGGATGGACTCAATGAGGCGCGGTCGGACTTGAAGCCGCATTCGGGATTCTTGCGCGAACTCAACGCCCGAAACCGTAACCCAAACGTTCGCTATTCGTTGATCCTCGGAACGGACGCTCCGTGCACGGCGGCGGAAATCACCGAGTTGCGCGAAAGTATGATGCAATCGCTGTCCCAAAGCCGGACCGGGCGACTCGTGCTGCCCAAAGTGGATTCCTTCTTGGGTGACTTTGACGAGCTGGAACGCGGAAAAGGAGACTGGGTCGTATCGGTCGAACGTGGTCGACTCGACGGGGTTCACGACACGCTGTTGCTACCGATCAAGCATTGGACTTTCTCTGACGAACTGCCGCAGCCGGCTCAGCAAAAACTACACGACGCCGTCATTGAACGGCTATCAATGGAATGAATTGAGTTCGCGCGCTTCGTGGTCGCGTCTCTCCGAGACGCGCACCCTGGCACTGTTCTTGTTCCCAGGCTCGCTCTGGGAACCAGGTAAGCGTCGCCTGCA
>CAZFLF010000307.1:0-7464 GCA_964519825.1 uncultured Pirellulaceae bacterium
ATTCGATTGGGAAGCGTGCTCGTCGTCGAAAAGCATTCCCTGGACCTGATCGGGAATCGCGAATCCGCTGACACCTACTCCGACGAGACGCACTGGCAAGTGTTTCTTGGGTAATCGCTGCGACAACATCTCGACCGCGACCTGTCGAATTTCCTGCGTGATGTTGGTTGGATTGGGCAACGTGTGGGCGCGAGTAACGGTACGAAAGTCGCTGAAGCGGACTTTCAGATGAACGGTGCGTCCACGCAGTTTGTGACGTCGTAGTCGCCTGGCAACCTGATCTGACAGTTCGGTCACCCAGGTTTGGAGTACCTCCAGGTCCGTGATGTCTTGGGGGAAGGTCGTCTCATGGGAGATCGACTTGGCATCGCGATCCGGCACCACGTGGCGCTCGTCGATGCCACGTGCCAGTTGCGAAAGGTGAACTCCCTGCTCGCCAAAATGCTGTTCCAAAACGGTCTGGGCTAGTTCGCGGACCTCGCGGATGGTTCGCACGCCGAGGCGTTCGAACGCTGCTGCGGTGACTCGCCCGACCCCCCAGAGCCTTCCCACCGGCAGTGGATCAAGGAACTCCTGGATGCGGTGCGGTTCGACGACCACGAAACCGTCCGGCTTTTGGACATCGCTGGCAATCTTGGCCAGAAACTTGTTCGGAGCAACGCCCACGGAGGCGACGAGCTGTAACTGTTGACGGATTTCGCGCTTGATCTTCCAGCCAATTTCTACGGAGGATCCGAATAGCGATTCACTCCCTGTTACGTCCAGAAATGCTTCGTCCAGCGAAAGTGGTTCGACCAGCGGAGTGTAACGGAGAAAGATGTCCCGGATCTGCTCGGACACTTCCGCGTAATAGTCGATCCGCGGCGGGAGAACGATCGCATGCGGACAGAGTCGTTTGGCCGTCACGGACGGCATGGCACTATGTACGCCGAACTCCCGCACAACATAATTTGCTGCAGCGACGACACCGCGTCCTTCCGACGTCCCGCCGATTATGACTGGTTTGCCGACTAACTCTGGACGATCCCGCTCTTCGATCGAGGCATAAAAGGCATCCATGTCTACATGCAGGATCATCGGAATGGCCTGGGACCGCGGGATTCTTTGTTGTCGGTGCGAGCTGCCAATCTAACCGCGCCTCGGGCTTGGCGAAATCCGGGCCGGGCAACGGTATGGGGACGCGCAGTCCGGCGATACCAGATGGGAAGTGAGTGCCCCTAACAAAGCGGTGCGTGATGCAATTCCGGCCGACAAATTTGGTCATCGCCGCTGACGGCGTTCCAAAGGACGTGGCTCCAAGGAGAGAGTTCGGATTGCTGTTTCGTCAGTCCACCACGGTCCACCTGCTTTTGCGCTAGAATCCGAGCGGGAGTCGTCCCATCAATACCAGGATCAAAACGATCACCAGGATCAATCCCAAACCCCCCCCGGGCCCATAGCCCCAATTGCGGCTGTGGGGCCACGTCGGAATTGCGCCGAGCAGCAGGAGAATCAGAATGATCAGCAGAATAGTTCCCATGGCACACTCCTCAGCAGACAGAGTTTGGTCGAAACACAGACTTACCTAAACTTTCAACGCACATGGTGTGCCAGCATGAAAACGATAACTCCTGCTGCGAAATTCCGCTGAATTTGGTCGATGTCGGTCCAGTATGCTGCCATGCCGATCAAACTGACGGGGACACCCAATAAATGGCTGGTTCGCCAAAGATGCTGGCGACGACGGCGACTATCGACGCGTCGGTTTTGTTCCGAATTCAAATTCCGCGACGATGAGGTCCGTCTACTCGATGCGGAATCCTGTCTGGCTATCGAGCAGTCTGGTCTCACCACGACCGCGTGGCATTGGGCTCCGCCGCCGACTACATCGACTGCCGGAAGTGGGAGACGTGATGCGCCCCGGCTGTCGGTCGCGATCGCAACAATTGTCCGTCGCGGCGTTTGAATGTATTACGCCGATGGTCGGAAGCCTGCCCTTCTGCGGAGGGCCATCCCGACTCGCCTGGCATGACACGTGCCTCTCATAGTGAGGCGGATACTCGTCATGCACTACGCATCCACTGATGACATGGTCGCAGAGATTGTCGAGGACATGTTGCTCACCGTGCGCGTACGAGTCGCTGCTGTTCGCAATCGAAAGGACAGTTATCATGCCTACTCCGACACCGAGGGCAGAGGCGACGCTCAGCGCGAGTCCCATGAAACCGGATGCAAAACTTTGTGATTTGTCAGCGACTTTGACCCGCATGGGTGGCAATGTGACGCTGCTCAAGCAGCTGGCGGAGTTTTGTCGTGAGGATCTTCCGCAGTTCCTGGCCCGTTTACAGGCGGCCGTGGCAGCGGGAGATCAGACGGAACTGCAACTCGCTGCTCACAGCGTGAAGGGGCTGGTGGTCAACTTCAATGCGGAAGCGGCGGCGGTCGCGGCGATGCGCGTGGAGGAGATGGGACGGACTGGCGATCTCACCGGTGCGGCCGAAGCTGTCCGGGAGTTGGAGCAGGAAACCACTCGACTGATGACAGAGTTGGCGTGTGAACTGGCCAAGTTCTGAAAGGCGCAGCACGCTGGGCGTGACGGCTTGGGAATCGGGGGTCGGCGGATATCGCGCCCATGCCCGCATTCGCAAGCTGAGATTATGTCGACTGCCGAGACGAATTCGTTTGAGAAACTCGGTCGAAAAAAGGAAGGACGCTTTCTCTGGCCGCGGTGAAAAGGGCAGGCACCGGTTTGGCCAGAAAAAAACGTCCCTATTTGCCGTGCTGCTGAGTCGCGCGATTAAACACGTTGTCGTGACGACATGTTATGCGAGACCAAGCTGATGACGAACATCACCAGGAACACGAAGAATAAAATCTTCGCGATTCCAGCCGCGGCGACATACACGCTGCTGAACCCCAGAACGCCGGCAATCAACGCAACCACTAGAAATACTAATGCCCAATGCAACATGATTTGCTCCTTGAGTGAGAGACGCTCCGCTTCGGTCTTCGACCGAACGTTCATGCCGGCCAAACCGGCGGATGGAACGTTGAGCACATGGTGTGCCGCTGGACCAGAAAACTGACGGGATTACAAACGCTTCTGCGAAGAAGGAACTTTACCGGCGGCGCCAGATAGCGCCGAACAGGATGCCGACACCCACCGCCACGAGCACCGAGGTAAACGGCTGACTGCGGATTTTCCGTGCAACGGCGGCTCCGAGTTCCCCGACTCTGTTTCGGCCTTCTTCGACGTACTCGGCCGCGGTGTCGCGCCATTCCTCGATGTTCTCGACGACCCGGTGCTTCACGTCAGCTCCAACGTCTTGGAGGTTTTCCCAGACTTTTTCGGCGCTTTTCGTGACGGCCTCCTTCACCTCGGCGGCTTTCTCCTGAACGGCGTCTTTCGTTTCGACCGCTTTGTCCTGAAGGTCGCGCTTGGCTCTGTCCAGGTTATTGAACGGCGATTCTTTGGGCTGGCGGTTACCAATCGTTTGATGCGCCATGGTTCTTATCTCCTGAGGGGTAAATGGTACGATCTAATTTGACGACCTGATCTGCGTGACCGGTAAGGCAGCCTTCGTGCCAAACCGGGGTTTGTGGGCGCCGGCGCGCGAATCGATGACGTAACCAGCTTTGACTGGGCGAGATAACGGCCGCTACGCACGAAGCGATTTGCCCCTCGTTGCGCAAGCCTTTCACTGGTCCAGGAGCGAGCAATCGGATTGGACGACGCGCAGCCGCAAAGCCAGTGCAATCCGCGCGAACTGACGTTTCACAACTCGGCCGCCGCCCCGAAAAGCCCAGTCGGTGCGCAAAGCGGTTGAAAAGAATGCGACACTTGTCAAAATCACAGGCTGTGGTCCCGCTTTCGGCTCCGGGGCCCTTGTCGCAACGTCGTTACGTGGCCGAGTTGAACGAAGGGAATCCCACATGCCGACGATCCTGGTGATCGACGACGATCGTGCGACACTGCATTTGATCCGAGAGGCGTTTCGTGAAGCTAGCGTCACGGTGCTCACGGCCAGCGCCGCCCGCAGTGGATTAGAACTGGTCCGCGAGCGGCATCCTGACCTCGTGCTGCTCGACGTGATGTTGCCGGACATGCCGGGCATTGAGGCCTTTCAGAACATCAAACGCCTTGACGCGCGCTTGCCCGTGATCTTCATCACCGCTGGCGGTACAAGCGACACCGCAATCGAAGCCATGAAGGGGGGCGCCTACGACTACTTGGTAAAGCCGCTGGACCTCGCACGGGTGCGCGAACTGGTGCAGCAAGCCTTGGAAATGCGGCGTTTGATGCACGAGCCGGTTTCTCTGCCTGGGTCGCCCGGCGAGGAGGATCAGGAAGACCGCATGGTGGGTCGCAGTCCCCAAATTCTCGAGGTCTATAAGGCGATCGGCCGGGTTGCACCTCAAGACGTAACCGTGCTGATTCGCGGTGAAAGCGGCACCGGCAAGGAACTAATCGCGCGAGCCATTTATCAACATAGCCAGCGGTCGGGCGCGCCGTTTTTGGCGGTGAACTGTGCTGCCATCCCGGACGCATTGCTTGAGAGCGAGTTGTTCGGGCACGAAAAAGGTTCGTTCACGGGAGCCGACCGTCAACGGATCGGCAAGTTCGAACAGTCCTCGGGCGGAACGATTTTCCTGGACGAGGTGGGGGACATGTCCCCGCTGGTTCAAGGGAAGTTACTACGGTTGCTGCAGGAGCAGCGTTTCGAGCGAGTCGGCGGCAATCAGACGATTCAGACCGATGTGCGGATCATCGCCGCCACGCACCGCGATCTTGAATCGATGTCCAACGCGGGAACGTTTCGCGCCGATCTGTATTATCGCCTAAATGGCTTTACGATCATGATTCCACCGCTGCGCGAGCGCGGTGACGATATCGTGTTGCTGCTGGAACGATTCTTTAACCGTTACGCTCGACAGCTCGGGAAAGACGTGCAAGGGATTGCCCCCGATGCGCTCAAGCTGCTGATCGACTATCCCTGGCCGGGTAATGTTCGCGAAATGCAAAGCGCCGTGCGGCGGGCTTTGTTACAAACCAACGGCCCGGTGCTCATTGCCGATTCATTACCCGAGGAAATCCGTCTGGGACCTAAGCGGGACATCGAAGCTGGCAGTGCCAGCGCCGGAGGGACACTCGAACGCCTAGTCGACGAGAAGTTGCGCGACAACACCACCGACCTTTATGCCGAGGCCTTGGCTGCAATGGAGGCCTACGTATTGCCTCGGATTCTGAGGCTGACCGGCGGAAACCAGTCGCAAGCGTCCCGAATTCTCGGAATCACGCGCGGCAGTCTGCGAAATAAAATCCACACCCATGCCATCCAGATCGACAACGTGATTCACATCGACGAGGATTCGGAGGATGATACCGAAAGGACTGTCGCGTAGGCCATGCACAGCCCGCACACAAAGGAGTTCGTTTATGCCTCAGGGTGACAAGTCAAAATATACCGATAAGCAGAAGCGACAGGCGGAGAAAATCGAAGAAGGGTATGAAGCGCGTGGCGTTTCCGAAGAGGAAGCCGAGCGCCGCGCCTGGGCCACGGTAAATAAAATGACCGGCGGAGGAAAGAAACCCGGCGGGTCCGGCCGGGGCAAGAAAGTCAATTTAGCCCCTGCGAAAAAAGGGGGGCGGCTCGGGGGTGCTGCTGCTGCCGATCGACCCGCGAAAGAACGATCGGCATCAGCGCGAAAAGCCGCACGAACTCGGGCCCGCAAGCAGGCGACACCCTCGCGCGCCACAAGTTCTACGGGCCGAGCGACACGGTCCAAAAATGCGGGGACTAAAAAGGCTCGGCCTAAAGAATAAAGGCTCGGCCTAAAGAATAACTGTCAGCGCTGGCGGTTCGCCGGACGCCTCGACACGTCCACGCCCGGTCGCTCGTCCTCCCACGGATGAGACGAGATCGCGCTAGGCCCTTCCCCTCACGACTGCTTCAACATGATAATGACATGATAATGACTCCCCAATCTCGCTTCTTAACCGTCCTACAGGCGGTCGTGCTGATTGTGGTTGTCCTGTACTTTGGACAACCCGTACTGCTCCCCTTGGCAATTGCCTTATTGTTGACGTTCCTGTTACGACCGGGAGTCGTGTGGCTGGCGCGGCATCACATTCCGCGGGCGGCGGCCGTCATTCTGCTTGGCCTGCACATTCTTTTCGTCATTGCGGGTACCGGCTGGGTGTTGACCCAGCAGCTCCACGACCTTGCCGGTCATCTTGACGAGTATCGCGGCCACTTGCGGACAAAAATCGAGTCGCTGCCGTTTCAACAAACGAAAGCCATGGACAACGTGCGTGCGGTCGTCGCGGAAATCGCTGATGCATCGGCCGCCAAGAAGTCCCCTGGCAGCAAACCTCCGCAGGATCGGACTCACGACGATCGGCTCGTACCACCGCAAGGAAGTCCCACGTCCGCCGCGGAAAACATGAACGAGATCGACGGCGCAGGCGGTGCCGGCACAGCGACCGCTGTGTTCCAAACGGTCAAGGTCGCTCGCGAGGCTCCATCAGCCGTCGAAGTCGTGCGGCTGGCTTGGGACGCCATGTCCACACCGCTGGCGATTGCGGTCGTCGTCACCGTACTCGTTATCTTCATGCTGTTGGAATTCGAGGAATTCCGGAATCGAGTGTTGCGGCTAGCGGGCCAGGGTCAACTCAGCGTGACGACCCGGACACTCGATGACGCGAGCAAGCGCATCAGTCGCTACCTCGTGGCCAACGCAATGATCAACGGAGGCGTTGGACTGTTCGTCTTTCTGGGGTTGTTATTGATTGGAGTGGATCACGCGCCGCTGTGGGGCCTATTGGCGGCCACGCTGCGTTTCGTCCCCTATGTAGGGGCGTTTGGCTCCGCGACTCTGGCAATTGGGATGGCTGTCATTCAATTCCCCACCTGGACGCAGCCGGCCCTGGTGGCCGGTCTGTTTCTCGTCATCGAGCTCATCACGAATAACGTCATCGAGCCGTTGACCTATGGCAGGACCGCCGGGGTCTCGACGGTCGCTCTCCTGGTGTCGGCGACATTCTGGACCTGGATTTGGGGTCCAATGGGCTTGGTCTTGTCCGTCCCTTTGACCGTCATGTTGGCCGTTTTTGGCAAGCATATTCCACAGTTCGAATTGCTGGGCATTTTGCTGGGAGACGAACCGGCTCTCGCACCGCATCAGAGTTTCTACCAGCGGCTGCTGGCGGGTGATGCGGACGAAGCTGCGGCTCTGTTGGATGAGCAACTGGCGTCGAGTGGTCGCGGCGCTGTGTATGATCAAATGATCGTTCCTGCCTTGGCCTTGTCAGAACGGGATCACCAGCGCGGGGAACTTGACGGCGAAGGCCTGTCCTTCGTCTGGCACAATATTCACGAACTCATCGAAGAAAACGCACCCACGGAGTCGAATTCGGCGCCCCGCAGAATACGCGTGGCAACTTGCCCCGCTCAAGACCAGGCGGATGAAATGGCCCTGACGATG
>CAZFLF010000308.1:0-7463 GCA_964519825.1 uncultured Pirellulaceae bacterium
CAACAACGACCCGCGATGGCCGCGAGCCATTGCTGACTCGTTTGGATCGGGAAAAATCGCGCGCAATGAGACCGCAACGGCCGTGACGACATAACTGGCCACAGCGCCGTCGATCAATCCCGTCATCGAAACGTGCGCAATCCAGGGAGTCGACAGGTAGGCAAATGCTCCCCATGCGCCAGCGTCGCTGGAAATGAAGCGCCGACCGATCAGGAACACGCCAGCGGCTGCCAGCGGGCCGAATGCCGCAATCACGGTCTTTCCAATCAGGGCACCCCACCACCAATTATCTTTCCCAGACGCCAGCAGCATTCCGAGCACCGCGTGCAGCTCCGCACCCAGCGGCATGTTGCCATAGACATTGTGCGGCAAAAACGTGATTCGTCCCTGCTGGAACCACTCTTTGGGCACCTGCAAGTGATATTCGCGCACGTCGAAATGGGTCGCGGGGAGCGTGCCTCCGAGGAGTATCACGATCGTAAGCGGCACGCACATCGCCAGCGCGAGTTTGCCAAATCGCGTCAGGGGTTGATGAGTCGTTCCCGTCGCACGTACTGCGCGAGCCGCATCTCGCCGCTTGTTGCGCGCGGCGAAAAGTTGCCACAGTGCGAGCGCCACCAGCAGTCCAGCCACGCCGGCGAACAACCCGCGGTGCTGCAAGCCGCCGCTCAATCCGATTGCGAGGGTGATGAGCGACCACAGATTCAGCCCCGCCGCCAGCGACACGACCACTTGCTCGCCTCGATCGAGCGAATCGTCCGCGCGCAACCAATGCAACGCAAGCCAACCCGTCAGTCCGCTGACCAGCCAGATGATTGCCGCGCCGGCCAAAACCGGCAGATGGTCGAGCACCCCGAATCGCGACCAATCTCCGTCCACCCAGGAAGCGATTAATTCTTCGGGCACGAGCAATTGACTCAGGATCAATTGCCGTCGCGGGTCAATCCAGTAGAACAGTCCGATATAGACGGCAATACCGATGACCGTGGCGAGGACTTGCCACTGGGCAAGACCGTTTGCAGCGGAGGTGCGGTTCGGAGCGATCGAGCGGGATCGGGGAGCTGGCACGTGGGGGAAAGTTGAATAAGGAGTCTAGTGAAACGGAGACGATGAACTAAGATTGGAACGCCCCGCACACACCGGCAGGTCGCATCCTAAGGATTTTACTGATCATTCTTACTTTTCGCGATGAGCGGCCGTCGCCTTGGCATGGAAGCGCAGTGGATCGGGCCTGGTACTACCAACCCAAAACTGACGCAACCGAGAAACCATTATGACGAACGCCGCGCCGCTGCGTGGAATCTTTACACCGAATATCGTCCCGCTCGATTCGCGCGGTGAGATCAACGAGGCAGAGACTCGCCGTTATTGCGACTGGTTGATCGAGCGCGGGGTGCATGGCCTTTATCCCAACGGTTCGACGGGCGAATTCACGCGGTTCACCGCCGAAGAACGCCGCCGGATCATTGAGATCATCGTGGACCAGGTACGCGGCCGCGTGCCGATTCTGGCCGGTGCCGCGGAAGCTAACACGCGGGAGACCATTGCGGCCTGCGAACACTATCACGATCTGGGCGTGCGGGCCGTCGCGATTGTCTCACCGTTCTATTACAAACTGTCGCCGCAGGGCGTTTACGCGTACTTCAAAGAGATCGCCGACCACTCGCCAGTCGACGTCACGCTCTACAATATTCCGCTGTTCGCGTCGCCGATCGACGTGCCGACCGTGCAACGGCTAGCGGAAGAATGTCCCCGTGTCGTCGCGATCAAGGATTCCTCAGGCGATCTGCCCCACATGATGCGCATGATCGCGGCGGTCAAACCAGTCCGACCCAGTTTCAGCTTCCTGACCGGGTGGGATGCGGCGCTCATGCCGATGTTGCTGATCGGCTGTCACGGTGGCACCAATGCCACCAGCGGAGTCGTCCCGGAAATCACCCGGAAATTGTATGACCTGACGCTGGCCCGCAAGCTGGACGAAGCTTGCGACCTGCAATATCGTTTGCTCAAACTGTTCGACGCCATGATCCTCTCGGCGGAGTTTCCCGAAGGCTTCCGCGCCGCGTTGCGTCTCCGCGGGATCCAAACCGGAGTGGGACGACAGCCGCAGTCAGACGTGCAGCAGTCATCCTTGGAGAAACTCAGCGACCAACTGCAATGCCTGCTCGCCGGCGAGGGCTTCACCAGCGAACCGATTGGCGGCTGCCCCGTGGGTGCGACAGTGGATCCCGCGGCTGTGGCTCGGATCGTGAAGACTGTCCTCGAAGAACTAAAACGCAACGGGCTGGCCTGAGCCCAATGCCGCTTACTTTGGTGCTGGATTTGTGAGCGGAACGGCGCTAGCCACCGGTTTTTCGCATGGGAGATCAACCCTGCGACACCGGTGGCTAGCGCTTACATCTGGCCGCATTTTATTTATTTCACGGGTGTCGTCGTTTCGGATTTTCGATTTTTGAATTCGCAAACTTTGCGGGTTGTATGGGGCGAGGACAGAAAGTTGGATCGGGTGCGGAAATTTATGCGGCCGATTATTGCTGTGGAATGTTGACGCTAGCGTGAGTCGTGGCTTGATCGTCTGTGAATGATTACGAGCGGCGGAATGGTAACCAGCTCGATTGTTCACGGAGGGTCCGGTATGACTCAGACTCAGACTCAGACAGAAAGTTTCGGTGAAATGAATTTCGGTCACGCAGAACTCGGCGATCGACGGAGGACCAAACGGCTGGTCAAACTGGTCGATCTGATGTGCCAGCGCCCGGGAGGGACGTTGCCGCAGAAACTCCGCAATCCCGCGGATCTGCAAGCATTTTATCGCCTGATGCGGCAAGACGACGTGACCCACGAAGCCATTCTGAGCGCTCATCGCCAAGCCACGCTTGAGCAGATCGCACAACGTGATACGCCCGTATTGGTGCTTCACGACTCCACCGAGTTTGACTTCACGACGCACAAGTCCCTGGATGGCCTGGGCCAAATCGGCAGCGGAACGCGACGAGGTTTTATCGCCCACAACAGTTTGGCAGTCGATCCGCAAACGCGAGAAGTCATCGGTTTGTGCAATCAAGTGCTGCATCGCCGCTCGAAAGTTTCCAAATCGGAAACCAATGCCCAGAAGCGAAAGCGCAAGTCGCGAGAAAGCCTGTTGTGGCTGAAGGGAACGGCACCGTTGCCCGGCGATGCGCAGTTCGTCGACGTGTGCGATCGCGGAGCAGATAGTTTCGAATTCCTCGAACATGAAGTTCGCAGTGGCCGGCGCTTCGTCATCCGCTCGTCTTCCAATCGGCGAATTTTCGTGAGGCATGAGGATTGTGAAACCAGTGCCCCGAGCAAGTTGCATGAGTATGCACAATCGCTGCCAGCGGTTGGCACGTGGACTCTGCAAGTCACGTCGAGAGTCGAAGTGCGCAGCCCGAACCGAAAAGGCAAGAAGAAGACGATGACGCGTCAAGCTCGTGAAGCAAAGCTGGCGGTGGCGTTTGCGCCCGTGCAGATTCGTCCGTCGACCAAGAAGACGGGGAACTACGGGAGTGAGCCGTTGAAGGTCTGGGTGATCCGCGTGTGGGAAATTGATCCGCCCGAGGGACAAGAGCGGCTGGAATGGTTTCTGATCACTAACGAGCCCGTGTTGACATTTGAAGATGGATACCGAGTGGTTGCTTGGTATGAGTGTCGGTGGATTGTGGAAGAATATCACAAGGGCCTGAAAACGGGTTGTCGCATCGAAAGTCCCCAATTCACCAGTGAGGATCGCCTTGAGCCGGCCATCGCTGTGCTGTCGGTCGTCACACTGACGCTGCTTCAGTTGCGCGACGCGAGCCGCCGCCCTGATGCGAAGACCCGCAAAGCTACCACCGTCATCAGCCCCTTGTACGTAGAGGTTCTTAGCCTGTGGCGTCACAAGCAAGTCAAACTTGATTGGACAGTGCATGATTTTTACTACGCCTTGGCCCGTCTCGGCGGCCACCAAAATCGGAAAAACGATCATCCACCAGGTTGGCAAGTCCTCTGGGAAGGATGGAAGGAACTGTTACCCATGGTCACCGGCTACGACGTGGCAAAAAAACGATACAACAAATGTGGCTAAACGTAAGGGCTAGCGCCATTCCGCTCAAAGTAAGTGCCATTGGGCCTGAGCCTGTGCGGCGCGACAATACGGCACACGCAGGCAGCTGGGGCTTCACAAGCTCAGCCGCCAGCCACCTATTTTTTTCGCCTAAGGCTTCGCAAGTTTAGCCACCTATGTTATGTAAAAGGTGTCACTACTACCTTTTTTTGACGGTGGCCGCATGCTCACCATCCAGCACATCTGCGACTTCCTGTCTGAGTTCGCACCACCCCAGCTGGCCGAAGATTGGGATAACGTCGGGCTGTTAGTCGGCGATCCCAGCCGTCCCGTGCGACGCATCATGACCTGCCTCACGGTGACCTCCACCACCGCCGAAGAGGCGGTCCGTGACAGCGCGGACCTGATTGTATCTCACCATCCGCTGCCATTCCGACCGCTCAAACAGATCACGACGCAAACGACGACGGGCCGTTTGCTGTTGCATTTAATTTCGGCGCAAATCGCTGTCCATAGCTCCCACACGGCATTCGACTCGGCTGCCGCAGGCATCAATCAACAGTTGGCGGAAGGGCTGGGCCTGCTACAGATTCGGTCGTTGATCGGTTCGCCGCAACTTCCTGAACTGGGCACAGGACGTTGGGGAATGTTGGCTCAACCAGAATGCGTCGACGCCGTTGTTCAACGGGTCAAAACTTTTCTGCGAATCGGCGGACTCCATGTCGTTGGAGGAGGCGATCGATTGATCTGTTCCGTCGCGGTGGCCTGCGGCAGTGCGGGACAGTTCCTGTCGGCGGCGCGGGATGCGGGTTGCGATCTGTTTGTGACCGGCGAAACGAGTTTTCACACGTGCTTGGAAGCACAAGCCTCGGGCATGGCGCTCCTCTTGCCCGGCCATTTCGCCAGTGAGCGTTTTGCGGTGGAACAGCTGGCGGACGTACTTGCCGCGCAGTTTCCATCCACGGACGTTTGGGCCAGCCGGACGGAGAGTGATCCGCTCGAGTGGGTGTAAGGACTCGCTTACCCCGTGGCGCCGACTGCGGCTAATGCTTCGTCGCGTGTGGCCACGATGGGCCAGATCGTGTGAAACTTTGCAGTTTGCAGAATTTCCCTCCCGACCTCGGAGACCTGACAGATCGCCAACTTGCCGCGCCGGGAACTGACTCGCTTCCATAATACGACCAGCAACTCCAGCATGATCGAACCGAAATAATCGAGCGCTCCCAAATCGATTACGGCGTTCTTGGCGTTGTAGTTGTCGAGTTGCTTGAGCAGCGCATCCCATTCTTCGCGCACGTCATCCTCGACGAGACTTCCCATGCTGCCGACGGCGGAAAAGACCAAAGTGTCGCCGTGCTGCTCGACACGGAAGAATTTCGGGTGCGACATACTCGCCTCGCTGGGACTCTCGTTAGATGTGCACTGCGCGACGTTTGATCAACGTCACTTGATTTCCGCGATCATTAAACACGACGTCGTCCATAAAGGTTCGCATCAGAAGTAAGCCTCGTCCGCTGGGCTTCTCCAAGTTGAGCGGATCGGTCGGATCGGGCAATTGGCGATAGTCAAAGCCAAGGCCTTCATCGCGAATGGAGAATTCACCGTGGGTTGACATGGCTCGCAGTTCGACAAAGATCCGTCGACTTCGAAACGGATCGGTCCGCTTACGTTCCTCGACGAGCGAGCGGTATGCGGCGCGGTCTCCCTCACGTGTCAGAGAGTCAATCTCTAAGTTACCGTGGAACATCGCGTTATTGAGCGCTTCTTCCAATGCCACACACGTCCGAATGCTATTTGTCTCGTCGCATAAACCTGTGCGGCGGAGGAAGCTTCTGACATATTTCACCATTGCCGTGATCATCGACGCATCGTTATCCAACACAAATTCGCATCCCATCATGCACTCGTGCAGTCGCGTTTGAGTTTGTTCTTCGTGGGACATCGACAAGACGTTCTCAACCGTTTCGATCAACAGTGATGACAACGCGCTTTTCGGAACGTAACTGGCTGCCCCGGCCTTCAAAGCTTCCACGGCAACCTCTTCGCTTCCCTTGCCGGTCATGAGGATTACCGGAACTTGGGGAAAACGCGCGACCACCGCCGCCACCAACTCCAAACCGTCCATATTGGGCATGATCAGGTCGGTCACGACGAGATTCGGGCGGCGCTGTTCCATTGACCGCAGGGCTTCTTCGCCATCCGCGGCATATGCCACCTCAATGTTCGGCGACTTGCTCAGTAGACCGGCCACTAAACGCCGGTCCACCGGTGAATCGTCGACGACGAGAACAATAGCCATGACGAATCTCTTGGCCTGCTGCGAAATGAACGCACCCATCATGAAGATGCGGACCTTCACTACGATAGCCGCTGGGAATCGAAACGCAACTGCCGCCAAACGGCGCTATGCGGGTTTCCCGCAGCCCTCGGGAATGAGCGTCGACACAAGTTCCCTCCCCGGAAAACTCGCTTATTCCGCTCTCTCGCTCGGGGTTTTTGTTTGATCTGTGAGACTGTTCCAAATGGAATACCGGACCTAGAATGAAACCATGCGTCAATCAATGAGATCCGACTCTCCCCCTCCCTGGAGCACGCAATGACCCACCGCTGGCTGACCGCTTTGCCGGTCTACAACGAGGTGCGGCACGTTGACCGCGTGTTGAATGAGGTAGGCCAATTCAGCCCAGAAATCCTGGTCGTCGACGATGGCTCGTCTGACGGTACCGCCGGCGTTCTGGCCGCCCGCGGAGACGTGCACGTAGTAACGCATCCGGAGAACCGCGGTTACGGTGCGGCACTCCATTCATCCTTCGAATTCGCAATTCGCAATGGATATGAGTTCCTCGTGACCATCGATTGCGATGGCCAGCATGAACCGCAGCGGATTCCGGAGTTCGTCCGAGCCTGCCGCAACGTGGATATCGTCTCAGGCAGTCGGTACCTCAAGCAATTTCCGGGCGATAGTCCCCCCCCGGCGCAACGCCGTTGGATCAACCAGCAAGTCACCGCTGAACTCAACCGCAGGCTCGGTTTGCGTTTGACCGATGCATTTTGCGGCTTCAAAGCCTATCGGGTCAGCGGCTTGGCCAAACTCAATCTGACCGAAACCGGTTATGCCATGCCGTTGGAGTTGTGGGTGCAGGCCACCACGGCGGGGCTGCGAATCATCGAGCGCCCGGTGCCGCTGATTTATCTGGACGAAAAACGGTCGTTTGGCGGCGTCTTAGATGACGCGACCACCCGGCTGCAATACTACCACTTGGTCCTCGACCGCAGCATCGCTGCGGTGGGCGAGGAGTTTTTTGTCCAGCACCCAGCGACCTGCGGGGACGGCGCCTAGTTCGATCGTTTATTGAGGCTTGCATTTTGAATGTCCATTGCTCGCGATTGGCTAATTAGC
>CAZFLF010000309.1:0-7424 GCA_964519825.1 uncultured Pirellulaceae bacterium
GCAGTGAAAGCACGAGTCATAGGAACGATAAGACTTTCACCTAAAGTGCAGTGAGAGAACCAAGCGTGCATCACTGTTGGAGCATTGCCATCTGCAGTCTGCTGGACCTCGTATCGTGTTAAGCGAACCTTATCTCCGTCATGTGATATGGGTGGACACTCCAATTCGCGAAGTGCTGGTGGCAATTCGTATTTCGCGTCCTGCTCGAAATGCAGGTTAATGCGGTCTACCGAGTATTCGTTTACGTTCCGCTGCTGACTACCATGTAGCTTGATGTAGGGAATCTGTAAATTTCCGACTTCGTAGACATTGTCGTACCGAAGCTCCGGACGGGTGTCAGACGTTCGATTCGGCCTAATACGCAGTGCGCTAGGCGCAATGGTCGACGCAATGCGTCCGATTCCATCGTTCCAATCCTTGTGCAATTCAACCCATTGGATCGATTGCAGGGTTTCTCCTGCGCCAATATCAAGGGCAGGAATTCGACAGTCCGACAAAAGCACCGGAACAAACCACGTTCGGTCTGTCGGGCGCTGTCGGAGCTCATCAATGGCGAGATTGATTTCTTCATTCATGTAGGTCTTGCCACGATTCTCGTATTCCATCGAGAAACAGGCGATAAAGAAGTCCCCCTGCTGGATGGCCTCCCTAATTGCTTGCTTCCATCGTGTGCCAGGCCGAATCTTGTCTCGATCAATCCAGACATTTACACCGGAAGCGCGAAGGCATTCCGCAAGGCGCGAGACTGCCTCCGCGTTCTCACGGAGGTATGAGATAAATACATGAGACATGTGCCTTCACCTAAACGTGTGCCACTCTTGGTCGTGTCGTCTCAGGCTCCAAAGACACTCATTTTCCGGTTCACGCCCGTGAATTCGGCGAGTCGATATCGGAGTCAGAGTCTCCTCATGAATTCGAGGCATCAAACAGTTGCCGGAGTCGCGGATATGACGCATTGTCAACTTAGCCGCTCCGAAGTCGCACCGCCAATCTATCTTGAATACCCGGCCAAGCAAGCGATTTTACGTGCGTCGGTCGACGCAGATGCGCCATGATCACCGTTCGGGGCGCCGCCGACGATCGAGATTCCCAACAAGTCGTCGCGCGTGAGACACGTCAACAAACCACCGATATTTGATTCGCGCACGCGGTCGGTCGTCCGTCCCGCGCCGCCATACGTTTTTCGGCACGCGAATCTTACGTCAGAATCTCAGGCGATATGTCGGACCGACGGATCTTGCCCGACCGCGTCTACAGCACAAGATTGTCCGCCAATTCGTTGATATAGAACTCGATGTAAGAATAACCCTGGTGGCGGTCGCTGCTCGATTTTCCTGTCGGCACGATCGTGGCGGCGTCGTTGGGATCGTTGGAATCAAGGCCGTGCATCTTCTCCCAGGCATCCGGCATCCCGTCGCCGTCGGTGTCCGCGGGGGCCTTGCCAGGCGTGAGACCTTCGAGGAACCATTCATCGGTTGGTTCGAGCGGCGCGTTGCGGCCCCAGGCTCCGGTTTTGGTTGTGACTTCGTGGATGGTGCGTTTAGTCATCCGATCGCGGGGCCAGCAGCCGGCTTTGGCGAGCACGAGCTCGTACGCCTCTTTGGCATCGACCAGTTCGATGGCCGGGGTCTTGGCAGCGGCGTCGATTTCATCACCGTTGGTATTGAATTGAATCCACCGCGGCGCACCACCCGACTGACCAGCTGGCTTCCAATGTCGGGGATGGCCCTGATAGCCCCAGTCCTCGAAATAGTTGTCTCGCACGTAATAAGTCATGTTCGGCGACAAGGCGTAGGGATATAACCGGCCCTCGGTCTGCGGCCCGCGGCGATAATAGTTCTTATGTAGGTTGACGGGGCTTTTGGCCCGGATGCCGTGGCCATCATCGACGTAGCCGCCGCGACAGTTGTAGATGACGTTATTGCAGAAATCGCCCGCGGCGTTTTCGCGGTACGGGGCCATGCAGGGGACGCGGCGGGCGTGATGAGCCCAGAGATTGTGGTGTACCGAAACGGCGCCATTGTCTTCGGCGGCGGAGATCAACCCGTAGTTGTGGGCTCCCTTGCTGTGGCCCTGGTCATCGGACTCCTCGACCGTGCACCATTGCACCGTCACGTCGTGCGCGTGGTACAGATCGATGATCTCATCGTTGCCCCAGCTCAGGGACAAGTGGTCAAGGATGATTTTGTACGTGCCGGAGTTGGCGGGTCCGAGACCGCCGATCTGGATGCAGTCGCCGCCGGCACCGATATCGCGCCTGCGGCGGATTCGGAGCTGGCGAATGATGATGTCGTGAACGCCGTAGTTGTAGCTGGAGATAACACCCTCGACCGTGATGCCGGCACCAGGAGCGGTTTGGCCGGCGATCGTGATGTACGGCTTGGTAATGCGAATGTTGCCGTGGATGACCCCGCTAACCTCGAAGACGACGATCCGCGGTCCCTCGGCGGCGCAGGCATCCGCCAAGCTGCCCGGCCCCGAGGCGTTGAGGTTGGTCACCTTGATGACCCTTCCGCCCCGCCCACCCCTGCTGCCCGCCCCCCAGCCCTGAGCGCCCGGAAAGGCCTTTAGGGAGCCAGCATCAGGGGCAGCTTCCGCTGCGAAGCCGTTTGACGAAACCGCCAGCAGGCAACCACAAACTATCGTCCAAGTGAAGACGCCAGTCATTTTTCGTTCCTTTGAGCTCTTTGTTTTCTCGCCGCTGGGCAAATCCTATTTGCCAGGTTCGCTGTAGGATGGGGTGATGAAACCATTCTCCGAGCAGACGGGGCGCCGGAAACTCAGCGAAATATTGCAGTGGCTGTGCGTCTTGCCGGCGGCCGCAAGGCCGTTGAAATCCCGTCGCCTCTCCTTGAATCATTATCAGCCTTTTGGTGCCTTCAGTGTGGAGCTGTTTTGCTTTTCACGCGAACGGTTTGCCGTTCAGTTGCCGCTCCGAGATCCCGTTAAAACATTCATGCCATTAGGCGTGGCAGTACGGTCATTGGCTGTGACTCGCGTTCGAATGACGGTGAGGCAGTCATTACAATCCTGGCTATTGCGAGACTGGAATCGGTCCGCTCAGTCCCTAAATGCCGGCTGATTCCGTTCGCACTTTCATGGAAATCATATTGGAGCGGCGGTTATGAGAAACTCAAAGTTCAGCTCTCTCCCTGTCCTACTCCACTCCGCCGTTGCGCTGCTGTTGATCGCCTACGGCGGGAGCGCGGGAACGGCCGACGAGACGGAGGAACATGGGCGAGAAATTCTCGGATGGGGTTGGCGGGAGCGGCCGCATGGACAGACGCTGGCCAGCGACGTGATGGGGCAGTTTGTCGGAGGCGATCCGCGGCGGCCGAACTTTGGAGGGTACGGGCCCTATGGCGGACCGACGGCGCACGGGTTCTTCTTTTTTGCCTTCAACGCCGGGCGCTACCAGATGGCTGGCAGCCCAGCCGCGCACGTGGGTCAGGAAGGCGGCATCCTGGCCGTGCCCGACTATTGGAACCATCGCGTGCTTCTGTTCGATTTGCGGTCCGACGGTTCGGTGGCGAGCCACGAAGCGCGCGGGCTGGTGGGGCAGGAGCGCTTTGACCAGATGGAGATCGGACAGGGGCCGGCACGGTTTCAGTTTCCCGCGGCGTGCGCGTTTGATCCGACGGGAAAGCGCCTGTTCGTAGCCGATGAATACAATCATCGCGTGCTTGAGTTCGACATGCACACGCCCTCGCAGGCGGTGCGGGTGTTTGGGCAGCGCAACTTTGACGACTGGGGATACGATTCGACGAAAGGCGACCTCGTATGGGATTCGACTCGCGACGACGTGCGTGGGCCGAAGTTGGTGCGCAAAGCGCACTCACGCGGAATGTTTTTACCGCGCGGCGTGGCCAGCGATGGACGGCGGCTGTTTGTGGCCGATGGCGACAATCATCGCGTGCTGGTGTTCGATCTGGCGGGAAAGGAAAACGGGCCCGCAGCCTCCCATGTGCTGGGACAGGAAGATTTTGGCGGCTACCTGCCCAACCGAGGCGGCAAGCCGAGTCTCGAATCGATGGTGTTTCCCGGCGCACTAGCGGTGGACGCTTCGGGCCGATTCCTGCTAGTGGCCGACACGCTCAACTACCGGCTGCTGGTGTTCGATGTGGAAAGCACAATCGAAAATGGCATGCCGGCGATGGCGGCGGTCACACTGCCGGAAATCGAGGCCAGGGATCTTCCCAACCCGCCGTACCAGCGGACGATCGCCGGCGCGGTGGCAATCGATACGCGGGGACAGGTGTTTGTGGCCGACCGGCGCGGCATGCGGGTCGTAACGTACCGGCTGGAAGACTTGCTGGCCGGAAAAAGCGAACCCACCGCGGCGGTCGGTCGTTTTGAAATGAGCACCGACCTAGCGCAGATGAAGCCAGGCTACGGCGGAGCGACGGGTCTAGCGGTGGCTGGCGGGTACCTGTACGTCACCGAGCCGCGCGGCAACCGGGTGCTGTGTTTTAATGCGAATGATCCCGAGCGGCGGGCCGTCGATCTTTTGGGACAATTCTACGGCCACGATCTCGCGCGGCCGCACTACAACAAGTATGGGCCGAATGGCGGGCCCGATCCATACGGATTCGATTTCTCGGACGGCACGCCAGCGTTGTCGGTAACCGAGGACGGCAGCTGGCTGCTGGCGGCCGATCCAATCGGCGGGCGGCTGTTGTTTTTTCCACTCGGGGGCGACGGGCTGCCGCTCGATCGTTCCTCGCGGTTCGCACTGGGCGTACCCACGCTCGATGCACGGGGGAACAGTTATGGCCGGGCACGCTTCAACCGGCCGGGCCACACCGTACTGGACGGCGAGCGACTATTCGCTTCCGATTTTCAGGGATCGAGGATTATGTGCTTCGAGCTGCCGAATCTGGTGAACGCCACTGGGCGCGGAGCGCTCGCGCCCCTGCGGCCATTCACGCCGTCCGCAGAGCGCCGGCCGCGAGATGATTTCGAATTCCGCAGCATCGATAGCGGCGCCCCGGCGATGCACGTGTTGGGGCAGGTCGACTTCAATACCGGACTGCGCGACACGGCTTCGCAGCGGCAAATGGGCAAGGAAATCAGCGGGCTGGCCTATGATCGTCAGCGCCACTGGCTGTTCGTATGCGAGAAGCTGAACAACCGAGTCTTGATCGTCGACGTCAGCAAAGGGGTCGAGACGTACATGCCGGCGTTGGCCGTGCTGGGACAGCCCGATTTCGATACAAACGCGCCGCGTTGGGGGCAACTCCAGTGGCATCCGCGGGGCATGCACCTGCCGTCGGGCATCTGCTATGACCACGCGGAGAAAATGCTGTTCGTCACGAGCGGCGACGATCTCGCCGACCGGGAGGTTCTGGGATTCGATCTGTCGAGCGAGGTGTCCAATGGCATGGAACCGGCGCTGCGCATCGGCGGATTACATGCCACGGTCGAAAGCAACTTGCCACGCGTCGAACGCCTGTTGGGCTTGGACGAAAAGAACCGCCGGCTGTGGTGCGGCCTGCTGGCACTCGACTTGGCAGGCGATGTGCACAAGCGTGTGCCGCTCGTCGGCTGGTTCGGCCTCGGTCCGCACGCCGAGGCGCACAAGGAACAGGACAACCACAGCGGAAAGACGCCCAGTCTGCTGGGCTATTCGGTCGGTTTTTGCGACCGCTTCGGCGGAGCGGTTAGCGCCATGGCGGTCAATCCGCGCACGGGCACGGTGTATGTGGCCGACTCGGCGCGGTATCGCGTGTTGAGCTTTCAACCGAAGTTTCGTTTCCGCAGCGGGACAATCTCGCTAAAAGCGAGCAGGCCGGCGATCGACATTACCGGGAGCGGCGGAATGGCTCCTTTGCGTTTTTCGCTTGTCGGCGGCAAATTGCCGGCAGGAGTCGAACTCGACGTTGAGACGGGTATTTTACGCGGTACGCCGCGCGACGAGCTGAAAAAGTACGAGGTCGAGATCGTGGTGAAAAGCGCCACGGAAACATCGCGCGGAAAGGTGGTGATTGAGTTGATGAACTAGCCGCGTCGGGGATCGGCACCTCACGACTTCCGGCGTCTCATGGACCCCTTACGACCGCTTGGCACCGCCTCCCGGATCGGCGATGCCTGCAATAAGAAATTGTTGCGTTGACATGGCTGTGCGTATTCAATCTGGACTCGCGGCGTGGTGCCCCGTGGTCAACGGCCTGATGTTGTGAATCGGCAGCGCACGCTGGACGGCGCTGTACAGCGTAGGAGCGCCGAAGTCTGACTCAAATCATGGTCGGCGTCCATCAGCGGGCGAAATGGTGCGGTGCGCCTAGTTTTGTGGAGCGATCAGTGCCCGAAGAAACAAGGTTACTTGAAGTCGTTCGGGTTCGCTTAATTCGAAGAATTTGCGGGCTGAACTCGATCCTTCGCCGCCGTGCAGCGCGATGGCTTGTTCGAGCGTAACGGCTCGACCATCGTGCAAATAGGGAGCTGAATCTCGTACGCCCCATAGTGGAGGCGTTCTCCACTCGCGCCGTGTTGTGCCAATCAGTGTGGTTTCATCGATCACCTTGAGTTCTGGTCTGGCGGATACCAAGTCCGGCACCGGTCTGCTGGCCTCATCGTCTTCCGTCGAATTGGGAGCAAGCCCGCCATAACTTCCTGAGTCGCTCAGCTCCTGGCCCATGTCATGCAGCAACAAATCGCTGTAGATATTCGAAATCGCGCCCAAATGCGGAGTGTGGCACACGCCACATCCGACGGAATCGAATCGCTCGCGTCCGCGCTTGAGGTAGTCGAGCTCCGATTGATGGGCAGTGATTCTGACTTGGGGAGCTGCCAAGTTGGCAACGAACGTGACCATTGCATCGCTTTGCTGTTTGTTCAGGTCCAAGCCCGGCGATTCGTACTCGGGATTCTGGGGCATTCCAGCTTGTGTTTCACCGGGCACGTGCAACCCCAATTCGACGGCACAAGCCGTCAACACAAAATCGCGCAGCGTTGCCTTTTGAGCTTTCCAGCCAAAACGCCCGAGACGGCCGTCCTTCAATTTGCCCACTCGCCCACTGACGTCCGGATACTCGTCAAACTTCCTTTGAGCCGCGGCAATCAACACGGCATCCGGGAGTGCGTCGATTTGGCCACTGCCGAAGAGTGCTGACGTATTGCGCTCACTGACAATAAAAGCAAAGTCCTCGATGTGAATGGTCTGCCTGCGCAAAGTCGTCTCAGACTGCGCTTCGAACAGTGCTTTGGGCCCTGGTGCATGAACAAATGAGCCTGACATGCCAGGCATCCCCTGTATGTTCCCCATCATTCCAGAAATGAATTCGTTTCGAAATGGCGAATAACCGGATGCAGTTGAAAAACGATGCAACACCACGCTGTTCGCGTTGCGAAGACCTGGATGGATCTTCGCGAGTTGTTCACGTTCCCGTTGAACTTCGGCCGACCGCGTTGCTGCACTTGGTTGA
>CAZFLF010000310.1:0-7423 GCA_964519825.1 uncultured Pirellulaceae bacterium
CGCGGGTTTGGGATCGAAACTATCGATGTGGCTCGGCCCGCCGTACATATACAGGAAGATCACGCTCTTGGCACGCGGTTCGAAATGCGGCGGCTTGGGAGCGAGCGGGTTCTTCCACTCCGTGACGCCGTCGGCGGCAACCGCTTGGGACGATAAGAAACCATCGTTGCCGAGCAGCGCGGCAAGCGCGGCGCCGGTGAATCCATTCCCCGCTTCCCACAGGAATTCCCGGCGAGTACGACCGCAAAAATTGCGGGGTTGAACGTGCGTTGAATCGTGCTGAGTCACGCGTCGGATTCCTGTTGGTGGTTTTTTAGTCGAGGTATAAGAACTCGTTTAAGTTGTAAACGGTCAGACAAAAGTAGCGGTGCGCGTCGTCGGATGACAATCGATGCTTGTTCTGCATCGCGTCGATCAAGCGCAACCCACGTTGAATTTCCGCATCGGTCGGCTCGCGCTGCATCGCCCGGCGCAAGGCCATCGCAACCTGCTGGGCACGGCCGTCCGGCGCGGCGCGCACTAGATCCTCAGCGAAGATCCGGGATTGTTCCTGCAGAAAAGCACTGTTCAGCATGCTCAGCGATTGCGTCGGCTGCGTCGTCGTAAACCGCACGGGGCAACTGTTGTCGGTGTCCGCGGCGTCGAACGATGCCAGGATTGGCGGCATCAACGATCGCTTGACGTGAATGTAGACGCTGCGGCGATTCTGGTCCGCGCGAGACGAATCCCCCCAACCTTCGCCGGGTCGCGACTGGCCCGCCAAAACTTCCTCGGGAATCTTGACGTAAATACTGGGCCCGGAGAACCCTTCTCGATTCAGGCTGCCATTGACGGCCAGGATCGAATCCCGCACTTCTTCCGCGGACAGCCGCCGCATATTGAACCGCCAGAACAAATTGTTCTCCGGATCTTTCCCTAAGGCCACGGGATTTCCCCGCGAGGACATCTGATACGTGTTGGAGAGCATGATCAACTTGTGCAGCCGTTTGATCCGCCAGCCGCCGTCAACGAAGTCCGCGGCCAGCCAATCGAGCAACCCCGGATGGGTCGGCGGCGAACCTTGAAAGCCAAAGTCGCTCGACGAACGAACCAGGCCTCGGCCGAAGTGATACTGCCAGACGCGATTGACGAACACGCGCGCCGTGAGCGGGTTATCACGGCCCGCAATCCAATTAGCGAGCGCGAGCCGCCGGCCGCAGGACGTCGCGTCGGCGGCGGGCTCGGCGATCCGCGGCGCTGGGGGATTGAGCACTTCCAAGAACCCCGGTTCAACTCGATCTCCCGGAATGTGCGGGTTGCCACGCACCAGCACATGCGTCGGCTCCGGCGTTCCATCGTTTTCCGTGACGCAAAGCGTTTGAGCCATTCCCGCCGGCTTGTTGACGCGCAATCGGTCACGCTCGCGAGTCAGCGACTTGTAGCGATTGAATTCCTCATCGGACAAGAGTTTGGGAACTCGCTTGCCGACAATTTCGATCCGCGCAGCGTCGGTCTTAAACTCGTCATTTTCGACGCCAACGAAGTCGGGCTTGACCTTCGATTCGATAGCTTTCAAATCGGACTCGACGCTGGCTAACCTAGTTTTGTGTTCCTCAGCCTCGGCCTCGTGCCGCTTCCGCTCCGATTCCAGAGCGATGGTGCGGACCGAAGCTTCGAGCACCGACTCGTGAGACCGAACGCCATATCGACGGATGTTGCGGAAAAACGACAGGAACCGGTAATAATCGCGTTGCGGAATGGGATCCAGTTTGTGATCGTGGCAGCGGGCGCAACCGATGGTCATTCCTAGAAAGACCGGTCCGGTCGTCTGGACGATGTCGTCGAGGTCGTCGTAGAGCGCCTGTTCTGGGTCAGCCGGTTCATCGTCCCAGATGCCGAGACGATAAAAGCCGGTGGCAATAATGCCCTCGGGCGTGGTGGGCGTCAGCTCGTCTCCGGCTAGCTGCTCGCGCACGAATTGGTCGTACGGCTTGTCCTCATTGAATGCGCGAATCACATAGTCGCGATAGCGCCAGACAAACGGCTTGGCACCGTCCCGTTCATAACTGTTCGTCTCAGCATACCGCACGAGATCGAGCCAATGGCGTCCCCACCGCTCGCCATAATGCGACGACGCCAGCAGCCGATCGACGACTCGCTCGAACGCCTCGGGTGCAGGGTCGGCGAGAAACGCCATAACGGATTCCGGCTCCGGCGGGAGGCCGATCAAGTCGTAATAGGCTCTTCGCAGCAGGGCGACTTTTTCGGCCGGAGCATTCGGTTTAATCCCCGCCGAGTTGAGCTGCGAGAAAACAAACGAGTCGATTGGATTGCGATTCCAGTTTGCGTCCGCAGCCGGGGGGACCGCGGGGCGCTGCACCGGTTGAAACGACCAGAACTTTTTTGTTTCTTCATTGACCGGTGGCGGAGTGTGTTTGTGCTGAGCGGCCTCTTCGATCGGTTCGGCATCGCCAGGCAACCAAGGCAAACCCTGTCGCACCCAGTCGGTCAGCACATCGATTTTTTCTTGCGGCAGCTTGCCACTGGGTGGCATTTCATAACCGTCGTAATTGATCGCCTGAACCAACAAGCTATCGGCCGGTTTGTCCAAGGTAACCGCCGGCCCCGATTCACCCCCTTTAAGCACGTTGGCCCGGCTGGTTAGCCGCAAGCCCCCTTTAGGGTTCGCTTTGCCGCCGTGACAGCGGATGCAATTCTGCTCGAGAATCGGTTTAACTTTGGTCTGAAAGAACTCGATCTGCGCCGGAGTCGGTGACTTGCCAGCATCCTCGGCGGTGGTTGATGACGGCCAACAACAACCGATCAGCGTGACGAGCAGACAAACAGGGCGAATGAGTTGGGGGGGAAAACGCATCTGCGGTTCTCGAACTTGGCGGGAATTCTGGAAGCGGTCCGGGCAGGCACAGCGAACGCACTCAGGAGTGGGTGCATTACACCATTTTCAATCCCTCACGGTTTATCAGGTTTTAGACTGCGGTTCCATTGTATGTTGGGACGCGGACCTAAATCACCCGTGGCGCGGGGGGTACGCCGCATTTCGGCGGGGTCAAAGACCGCGCCGAGCGAGCGCTGTGACCGGTCTCCGACCGAGCCGCGGACCGTAATCTTGGCCGGGTAACGGGATTTTGAGTGAGCAGCTGGTGCGACCGATCTTGTTCCCAAAAGATGGTTTAGAGTACTATTCGCACCTCATACTAGGCACGGTCATCGGTGAGACATTTTTTGTTTCCCCTTGGGAAGCAAAAAGTCTGCACCGAGTCCGCTTACGGAAAAGGGCCGTCAGGATGAGCGGTCCGATTCAGAGCCTCCGCCCACATGGAAAGGATTCCGATCATGAACACGCAATTGGGCGACATCGCGGTATTGGTCGGCGGAAACCTGCATGGCGACGCCGGCCTGTCGATTACCGGCGCTGCGATCCTGCGGGACGCGACGGAGGGTGATATCACATTGGCCGATCGCAACCATGCGAGCCAATTGCTGGACTGCCGAGCGTCGGCGGTATTAGTGCCGACCGGATTCTTGCCCGACGGGAAGCCCTATGTGACGGTCACGGATGTACATGCCTCCTTTGCGAAAATCGTGGAACATTTCCGACCCCATTTTCAACACCAGCGGCTCGGAGTCAGCGCGGCGGCACAGGTGGGCAAGACAGCCAACATGGGCCACAACGTCGTCGTTCACCCGGGAGCATTCGTCGGTGAGGAAGTCACAATCGGTTCGGGATCGACAATCCATCCGGGCGTGCGAGTCCTGGATGGTTGCCGGATAGGTGAGAATGTCGTCTTGTATCCCAACGCGGTGCTGTACGAGAACACGGTCATCGGGAAGAACGTTGTGATCCACGCGGGCGCGGTGATCGGCGCCTACGGCTTCGGCTATCACACTGTAAACGGCCGGCACGAACGGGGCGCCCAACTTGGTCACGTCGAGATCGGTGACGACGTCGAGGTCGGCGCCAACACGACCATCGACCGCGGCACCTACGGTCCAACGATCATCGGCTCGGGCACCAAGATCGACAACCTGGTCATGATCGCTCACAACTGCCGCATCGGGCGCCACAACCTGATTTGTTCGCAGGTGGGGATCGCTGGCAGTTGCACTACGGACGACTATGTGGTGATGGCTGGACAGGTCGGATTACGCGATCACGTTCAAATTGGCACTGGGGTCGTGATCGGCGCGAAGGCGGGAGTGATGCACAACATCACCAAGCCTGGCGCGTGGTTGGGAAGCCCGGCGAAACCGGAACGCGAGCAGTTCGTCGAGTTCGCCGCCCTGTCCAAGTTGCCGGCCCTGCGCAAGGATTTCATTGCGCTCCGCAAGCAGGTCGCCGAGTTGGCCGCCAAGCTGGAACATCCCGCGGAATCAACATGACGACGTCCACGATCCTGTCTCCGCCGAGAGCTGGCTCAAACGAAAACCGACGATGAAATTAATCTCTTTGGGACCACGCACGCATGCCAGACCATGGTGCAACATCGGAAATCGTGGGACTGGTTGCGGGTTGGGGGCGATATCCGATTGTCGTGGCGGAAGCGATGCGTCGGCAGGGCCGCCGTGTCGTAACGCTCGGGATCAAAAACCACGCCGATCCCGCGCTGCGGCAAATCAGCGACGTGTACAAGGAGGTGGGGCTTGGCAAAGTCGGCGCGGCGATGCGCTACTTTCGCCGTCATGGCGTCGCGACTGCGACGATGGCCGGCAAGATTCACAAGGTGCGGTTGTTCCAACGTTTCTATTTGCTTAAACATCTGCCCGATTGGCGCGGTTTACGGCTGTTCTTTCCGCATTTTTTCGCCCACTCTAAGGATCGCAAGGATGACACGTTGCTGGGGGCAGTTATCAATGCCTTTACTGAGATTGGAATCACCTTCGCCCCCGCCACCGATTTTGTTCCGGAGCTACTCGTGAAACCCGGCACGCTTAGCCACCGCGGACCGAGCACGGCCGAGTTGAAAGATATTGATTTCGCTTGGCGAATCGCCAAAGAAATCGGTCGGATGGACATCGGCCAAAGTGTGGTCGTGAAGGGGCAGGCGGTCTTGGCGATCGAGGCGATCGAAGGAACCGACAAGTGCATTCAGCGTGCGGGGGAACTGTGTGCCGCCGGTGGTTTTACGGTCGTCAAAGTTGCCAAGCCTCAACAGGACATGCGGTTCGACGTGCCGACAATTGGCATCGGTACACTGCAATCGCTGATCGACGCCGGCGGGCGCGTGCTGGCCGTCGAAGCCGGTAAAACAATTCTGATCGATGAACCGGAAGTCATCGCCTTGGCCAACCAACATGGAATCGTGCTCGTGGCTCTCCAAGCGGTCGGCCGCGAACAACTTCCCGCCGCGGCGTAGATCGTTGCAGGAGTTTCGCGTAGCCTGATTCAAGGAAACACAATCATGAACGCGGAAAAACTCAAGGCTCTGCAAACTCCGATCAAGGATCGGTATCGCCAGGACCCCCAGGCGGCGGTGGTGAAGCTACACTCGCGAGGCACGCTCCAGGCGGACAATTTGGTTTGCCGCGTGGATACCGGTCGCGAACTGATTGACGCGGGACTGCACCGAGCAGCGGGAGGCGATGGCTCCGGAGCCTGTTCAGGCGACATGCTACTCGATTCGCTCGTGGCTTGTGCCGGTGTAACGCTGTCCGCCGTCGCCACGGCCCTTGGGATTTCCTTGCGGGGTGGCACGATTACGGCCGAAGGGGAAATGGACTTTCGCGGCACCTTGGGCGTGAGCAAGGACACGCCAGTCGGCATTACCGGAATTCGATTACAGTTTGCGCTCGAGACCGATGCCTCGGCCGAACAAGTCGAAAAGCTGATCAAGCTGACCGAACGATACTGTGTTATCTACCAGACTTTGCGGCAGCCGCCCACGCTGAACACCAGCGTATCGACGGCCGTTGGCGGCCAGTCAACTCCGGCTGGATAACGAATGACAGTAATTCCAAGTTCCGGTGAGTTTGATCGCGAGTCAAATCGCTTTTACGCCGAAGGCGTAAAGACCGTACGAATCACAACCCAATGCACCAAACTTGGAACTACTGAATGATCCCGCGAGACGTCGCTACTCGCCCGGATGGATCAATTCCTGAAAAGATTGGGCTACCAATTCCGCGTCGGTCATAGCCCACAACGCGCACGCGGCGACGAGCAACAGACCACACAACACCAGGGCTGCACCCGACGGATTTCGGGCACCAGTGGTGGCGCGCAAGCGCACTGTCAGTTCGCTCTGCAACCGTCCCCAGCCTTCATAGCTCTGTGCCGTACTGGTCGCGATCAATTGCACATTTCGCAACGCTGTGGTCGTCTCAACGTGCAACTGTACGCCAAGATTCGGCAAGTACGCCGCGTCGCCCGCCCACCGGGCCTCCGGTTCCATCGCTTCGAATGCTTCCGATAAAATTGGACGTAATTGTTCTGGGCGGACGTTGTAGATCACAATCCTCGGCCGGCCCAACAGCACGTACAGCGACAGGCAAAGCACATAAAAAGCGAGGAGCAGCGGCCAGACCCAGCCACCCAACCAAAATGCGGTTGCGCTCGGAAGAAAGAGCGCCATCGGTCCCACGAGGATGAAACCGGCCAATCCCAGTCCCAAACAGAAGGAATCCCTCGCGCCGCTGACAACCCTCGGCCGCGACGACAAATTGATGGTGCCGATCACGAATAGATAGGCGGCCAAGGGGGAAAGTGCCAGACAAAAATGGAGTGGGTCGATGAAGTATGCCATGAGTGATTTCGCCGAATTCGTCCGCGCGCGGAGGAGCTGCAACTAATCATTCGCCAATCCCAACACGTCGTACATGTTGTACAGACCGGGCTTTTGTTTGGCCACGAACTTGGCGGCCTGCAACGCCCCGGCCGCATAACAATCTCGGTTCGATGCCTTCACGGTCAACTCAATCGTCTCCCCGAGCATGCCGAACACGATGGTGTGTTCGCCGGGATTGTCGCCGACGCGCACCGCATGATAGCCAATCTCGCTGCGTGAACGCTTGCCGGTCAGCCCCTCACGACCATGGCGGTGAGCGGTCAGATTCATCGCACCGGCAATGAGTTCGCCGAATCGCAACGCGGTACCACTCGGAGCATCTTCCTTGAAGCGATGATGGCGTTCGATGATTTCGACGTCCGCGCCGTTCGGACACTCTCGAAGCGCACGTGCGGCTACCGTGGCGAGTTTCATGGTTAGATTGACGGCCAAGCTCATGCTCGGCGCCCAAACCAATGGGATCTTTTTAGCAGCCTCACCAATCCGTTCCCACTGTTCCTTGGAAAGTCCGGTCGTTGCGACCACCAGCGGGATCTGTTTTTCCACACAGGCGTTCAAGATGTGCATAGTCGCTTCGGGTATCGAAAAGTCGACCACGACATCGAGACAGTTTTCAGGGCGATCGTCGACGACAATGTCGA
>CAZFLF010000311.1:0-7422 GCA_964519825.1 uncultured Pirellulaceae bacterium
GTGCGATGAAAACGACGAGCGATCGCCGAAGCCGTCTCGCTCCGTGCGACGTCACTGTTCGCTGATGAAGTCGTCGAGTGATCATCACCGTTGGCTAATACACCGAGTCATGCCAGGACCGTCCGGAAGGCGACCGGCAGGTCGCAGCTGCGCCGCCTGGAATCAGGAGGTTTGTGGAGACAAGGAATTGGCACGAAATAACTTCGCCGCTGGCCCCTCGCCCGCTAGCGACGTATTTCGTGCCCGTTCCCAGGGGGGCGGATTATCACGGCAGCCCGGAATTCCGTCAATGCGAACCGATGCTTGCATGAAGCGGAATTCCGAAATCGGGAACCCCGAAAGCCGCTGCGATCGAGTTATGGCATCGTCCCACTATCGCTCGGCCGCCGACGGGTGTTCATCCTTTCGCGCCGCGGCGACTTTAACCATTCAATCGACCGATGCCAGCACGATCACTTTTTCTCGACCGTGATCAACCGATCTTCCGGGTTCTCGGCCAAGATCAGCCCGCGGAAATGAACTTCCTGCGGCACGGTGTTTGAATGCAACTGCAATCCCAACGGACCTTCGGCGCACAATTCGGGTTTTGGGTCGGTCCAGTCCGCTGCCTCTTGACCGTTGACCGCCAGGCGAATGCGGCTACCGATCGCCAGAATCTCCATTCGGTTCCAGCCTCCGACGTTGTCCGCTTTTTTGGCTCGACCATCGTCTTGGTAGATCATCGAATTGCGGCGATACAGATCCCAAAAGCGCCAGTGCGTCGGAAACATTACCAAGTGACCTTGATACGAATTTGTTTCGCCACCTGTTTCGTATTTGCGGCCCCAAATGGAGATTCCGGAGTGCATCGGGGACTGAACCAGCTTGGCTAGGATCATGTGACGTTCGACGGGACGCTCCCTAAGATTACCAGTGCATAATCCTGGGGACCCTTGGGTACGTTCGACCCGATAACTTGGATCTCCCAGGCCCCCGTCTTCGGCTTGGCGATTCTGATTACCTCGACGTTGTTGGTGGAGTCAAGCTGTAGCGGACCGGAGGAAGTATGATTCCCGGCGTACTTTTTCCCGCTGGGGTCCGTGACAATGAGGTTGAGGTTGTTGACGAGCTTGCTGCCTGGGTAGTCGCTATATACAAGGACTATCCTGAGAGGCACCTTCGTGGATTGTACCTTGATCCCATAACTCTTGCTGGCACCCGTTGCCAATCCTTTGGCTTCAATAAACTTTACGGTGGCCGGGGATGACGGTGTCAGGATGGCATCCAGATTGATCCGGCCGAATCCTTGATGATTGTCGCCGACAGCTCGCGTGGATGAGAATCCTTTAAGTTTCGTGGCTCCGGCAATGAAGACCGCCTTAATCAAGGCAGCCGTCGGTTTGGGAATGCCTTGTTCTGTACGCAGATACTGACGTACGATTGCGGCGGCGCCGGCGGCGAGCGGCGTAGCCATGCTGGTGCCTCCCATGTGAAAGTAAGAACGGCTCGGAGGATAGGCAGCCCAAGCCATGTTATTGGGTGCGATCTGTGTTGATCGAGTCGAAAGAATAAATGTGCCAGGTGCGACGATATCGGGTTTGATGCGACCATCCTTCGTCGGACCTCGGCTGCTGAACGCAGCGAGCTGATCCTTGTTATTTGACATCGCATCGTCCTTGAATGGTGATGTTGGATAATCATCACTCCACCATTCGCCGTACTTCTCGGCGTTAAACTCCGGCCGGGCGTTCTCGCTCGCGCCGACTGTGATGCAGTTTTTGGCGGTTCCGGGAGACGTCACGCTCATCGAATTGATCTTTCCATCTCCATCGTTGTCCGTTCCGTCATTTCCGGCGGCGACGAGCACGCAGAAGTCCTTTTTCCCCCAAACATATTTGTCGAGCTGTCGGCATTGCTCGTCGTACTCACCGGGTTGACCACCACCCCAAGAGTTTGAGTGAACACGCGCCTTCGCCTTATAGGCATCGTTAAAGAGGTCTTTCAGGTCGTTGGGGATGCCCCACAGCCCGAAGCGGCCGAAATCCTTAAGATCCGCGGCGCGCTTCCACCGTGTTTCCTGTTCCACGGCCTGAAAAACCAACTTGGCCTTGTATGCCAAACCTCGGATTGGAGCACTAGCACCATTGAGTCCTACTGACTTGAAACCGTTTCCCAATGCGGAACCCGCAACATGGGTACCATGACCGCTATCAACATCCGCCCCCCCGTCATCATCTCGAGGATTCTTGAGAAACGAATCCATCTCCGAAGTGATCGGATAACTTTTGATCAGAGCAACGCGTCCGGCGAAGTCGTCATGAATGTTTGCCGGATCTCCCGTGTCCAGACCCGTATCGCAAATGGCGATGACTTCGCCAGAACCATCAAGGCCGAGTCCTGGGTTTCCCAGCGACTTCACCGAACCCATGATACTGGCGGCAATATTGTTGCTGGTACGATCAAGTGTTCGTTGACGGATCATTCGCACGCCATGCACGGCGGATAAAGCTTTCAACGCCTTTTTTTGCTGGGCTTGCGTTCCTTCGAATCGAACAGTCAAGAGTTCTGCGCCTGGTTCCGCTGCGAGGATTTCAAATCCAAGCTTCTTGATTTCTGATTTCGCACGGTTTGCATCGTCGGGTCCGAAAAACTCCACGACAAACACCCCGGGTAGGACGCGCGTTCTTGGCAGAGACGCCGCTGCACCACCACCAAGAGCATCTTTCACGTTGCGATCAATCCGCTCGCGGTGAGGTAAATGACCTACCCACCGAACGAAGGGAAGCACACGTATGCGATCGATCGTTGTTTGGTTGGCTCGTACGATAAACGTGAAACCGTCGAAGGGCTGGCGAACGTCCCCTCCAGTTTTTTCCACGTCCTTAAGCCACTCGGCCTTAATGGGACCGATAAATTGGACGAGATAATGATGACGTTTCTTATCGGGAGCTTTGATGCCCTGTTTGGCACGTGCCGAAGTTGCAGCACGAGCGAGCCGCGGCCGCGGCTCCGTCTGAATCTCCTCGGATTCGAGCGGGATCTTAAATTGAGCGGTTATGTCCTCCGTGGGATACATCTTCGCTAATTTGGCCGCGACGTTTGCAGAAACCCTTAACAATATAAAGGCCTCATATTCTGCAAGAACATTATGCTTTTCCCGAAGCAAGTCCCGCTCTTCGTTTTCGATAAATGCCTTAATAATACGTTCCATGGTACAAGTCTCTATTCTGAAGTGCATATGTGACAATACGATGGATGGCTGACATGGGTGAGTTGATTATCGAGTGTGATCGGTATGATTTCAAGTTAAGAGAAGTTCCGACGGTCTGGGTTGATTCGAGCGATTTCTCACGCCAAGGCGCAAAGACGCCAAGGAAAATAGGTAACCGTCACGCTCCGACGCCACAGCTAATAGTCCTGTCCTTTGCGTCTTGGCGCCTTGGCGTGAGATTTTTTCTTACAAATCGGGTTTTCGGCAGGAAGGCGGAGACACGCGGTCACGAGACGGATGAGATCTTATTTCGATGTTGGCAAAGAAGCCGAACCCGCAGTCAACCATTCGAGATTGAATCGAGCCACGGTCAGGCCGGCGTAACTCGTGGGCCTTTTGCTTGCGTCTCCGGCGCGACCGCGCTCGTAGAAGCACAAGATCGTGCCATCGGGTAATACTGCGAGATCGCTGTACGCGCTATAGCCCGGCTCGAGTGGCTTAGACACGGGCCACGTTTGGCCGTCGTCGCGACTGAGTTTGATGGATAGGTTCTTTCGGTCGCGGCTTCCCCCCTCCTTAGCCTTGCCGTCGGCGCGATCGAGGTTGTGGGGATTAGCTCTTCGGACCCGGTACATCGGCAATCTTGTGCCGCTCAGTCCAGGTCTTTCCACCATCGGTTGAACGCCGCAGCAGAATATCGATCGTATCCCAGTCGCTTTTTCCGGTGCGGCGCGCTTCACAGTAGGCGAGCACTGTCCCTTTGCTCGTCACGACGATTCCAGGAATCCGGTATAATGCGTAGCCGTCTCTCCCCGCCTCGAAGAGATCGATCTTCTCCATTCTGGGTTCACCCGCGACGGCTATCGACGGGTTCAGGACCCCGATGATCACCCAGATCGCCAGGGCGAGGGACAGCGTCATTGGGTTGTTCATAATTCGCAGCTCACAGGTCAGCGTGTCGAGGCACCACAATCGGCGCTTTTGGAAGATTGGTGTTGTTTGACCGTTCAGATCGCGGATTATGGTATCACTTCCTGAATGTGGAGAAAACGAAACGACCAACACACCTTGCTTTGTTCCGAGAAGCGCCATGCACCACAGACTCATCGTCAGTCGCACCATCTCATTGTTTTTGTCGATCGCATGGTTGTCCGCGAATGCGGCCGATCCGCAGGCAACATTACAGACCGTGAAAATTCCGCAGCCGAACAATACTCTGACTCAGGAGGAGGCGCTCGGTGGATGGCTCGCGCTGTTTGACGGTCACTCAACGTTCGGTTTCCGGGATGCGAAGCTCCTTGCGGACGGCACGAAGATGACGCTGCAAAGCGGCACGACCACGACCGAATTCGCCGACTACGAACTTCGAATCAAAGCACTGAAGGAAGGAGCAGTCACATTAAGCGGCGAACGCATCCCAATCCGCTCCGGCGAACACGTCCTCACGTCGCGCGGCCGGCGCGGACCGATCACGTTGGGCGCGGAAGTGGTTGTCGAGTCGTTGGCGCTTAAGCCGCTCGAATTGAAACCGCTCTGGAACGGCCGCGATCTGACTGGATGGGATCGCCGCGGCCGAGTTCCTGCTGCGAACAAGCCCGGTGCTCAATGGACTGTTGAGGGCGGAGTCATTCATGTGATTGGCGGACCCGAGGCGTTGGAGTACGCGCCGTCTGAGGACCGGAATTTATTCGGCGACTTCGTCGTTCAAATGGTCGTCCGAACCCGACGTCCCGGAGCGAACGGCGGCTTCTTCTTCCGCAATGAACCTGGCAAAACAATGATGGGCTACGAAGCGCAATTGCATAACACTTGGTACGACCCGGAGTCAGGCAAACATGGCTATACGACCGGCGGGATCGACGACCGGCAACAAGCTCGTGCACCCATCGCGGTCGACAACATTCCATTCCGCATGACGGTAATCGCGCATGGCCCGCACATCGCGACGTGGGTCAACGGCTATCAAACTGCGGATTGGACCGACACACGCCCGGCCGATCGAAATCCGCGCCGCGGCCTGCGGCTAGAACCAGGGACGATTCAACTTCAAGCTCACGACCCTGACACCGACCTCGAATTCCACGGCGTCTGGCTGCAGGAGCTACCGTAGTGGTCGCGTCTCTCCGAGACGCGCACCCAAGCCGGTCGTAATTGCTGCCCATCTCCCATCTCTCCGAGATGCGCACTCAAGCCGTGCGGTGTCGCTGCCACCTGAGTTGTTAATCCTTGTGACTCGTTACTTGCCAAGATCCGTCCGGTTGCTTGGCAAACTGGAATTGCCAAGTGACGCTTGGTCCCCCAAGTTGTTCGTGGGTCATGGCGGCCTTCAGCTCGGCAGCTTCCCCTTCGATGATTGGTCCCTGTTTGATTTCCTTGATCTTCAGCGCCATGTTGTTCGCCTGCAGGTAACGGCCAATCGCTTCGCGAAACGGCGCATCCTCGACCGTTACTGCTGGTGCGCCACAACCCATTAAGATGGTTGCAGTAAGCATCACGCATGGGAACAGCTCGCGAGGGATCATGAGCAGTCTCCGCGGCGCACCGCTGGAATTGTTTGCGATTGCCAGCCTGGTCCGAATGGCTGGACACAAGAGAACAGATTCCGACTCAAGATCAAGAAGTCATAGGTCCGCGAGTTGCGGGCGTAAGTCTTCGAGTGCTTCGCGAACGCGCCGGAAGACATCCGCCCAGTCGCCGGGCACCTTCTGTCGGAAAAGTCTCATCGTCGGGTACCACGGACTGTCATCGCGATCCAAAAGCCAACGCCAATCTGCCGCAAAATCGAGTGCCACCCACACTCGCACACCGAGCGCGCCAGCGAGATGCGCGAGCGATGTGTCACAGGTAATCACCAGATCAAGCGTTTTCATAACGGCCGCCGTGTCACAAAAAGGACCGGCAGCCTGGTCCATCTGATCCGTTAGATCCACGAAACCCGCCTCCTTCGCGCACCCATGCGATGGCCGCATGTCGAATTCCTTCTGCAAACTGATGACCGTGACACCCTGCAGTCGACACAGTTCGACGATGCATGTAGTTGGGAGCGAACGGAACCGATCGCGGCGGTGTTGCGGATTCCCCTGCCAACAGACTCCGATTTTGACTCCGTCATATTCGCTCAACCTTGCTGACCAAAGATCGACAAGCGTCTGGTCTGCGAACAAATAAGGTATGTCCGAGGGGATTGCCCCGAGCGTTGTACCGAAGATCGACGGCAGACTGAGCAAAGGTGTGTGAAAATCGCAATCTGGGAGCGATGGACCGAGCGGAACGAGTCGATCCACCCCGGCGACATGCTCCAAGAGGACGTGAAGTCGCTCGGGACAAGCAAAGAACACATTTCCGCCACAGCGTTTCACCTGTTCCAAATAGCGGACGAACTGGATGGTATCTCCGAGACCTTGTTCGCCATGGACCAGGATGGTTCGACCGTGCAGTGGTTCGCCGTACCACCGCGGAATGGGAATATCCATTGGCCTGATTGGGTCCATTCCCCACCGCCATTCAAACTCTCGCCACCCCTGTTGAAAATCTCCCATGCGGAGGAGACTCAAAGCGCGGTGTAAACGGATATTTGCGTCGTCTGGTTCCAGGTCGACGGCGCGATCGTAATGTCGTCGAGCGTCGTCCAGCCGTCGTTTGTCACAGAGAGCATCTGCCAGTCCCAGGTGGGCGCGCGACGAGTTCGGCTGCAAGATCAGAACACGTGCATAACATTCGATGGCCCGATCAAATTCTCCCTGTTCGCGTAAGGCTGTCGCCAAATTGATTGGACTGTCCGAGTTCGTCGTGGACAGCTCGAGCGCCCGTTCGTAGCATGCCACCGCCTCGGCCATCTTCCCCTGGAGATGAAGCACAACTCCCAGACTATTTCGGGCTGCGGAGGAATCGGGCAGTTGTTCCACAAGCAGGCGGTAGCAGTCTTCCGCGCCGGCGAAGTGGCCCAGTTCTTTGAGGACCGTTCCGAGTTTGTCGCGAACATCGTGCGAGTCCGGTTGAATCTCCAACACGCGGCGATAGGCATCGGCGGCAAGGAGATATTGGCCTTGGTCGCGCAAGGCATCTCCTAGATTGACTTGCGCGTCCCAGTATTTGGCGTTGAGTTCCAAAGCTCGGCGATAACAATCGATGGCTTGAGCCAACTCGTGCTGCTCGTGATACAGTGCGCCAAGATTGTTATGCGCCTCGGGGTTGTTCTGGCACAAACCCAACGCGCGTTGGTAGTGCAAGAT
>CAZFLF010000312.1:0-7415 GCA_964519825.1 uncultured Pirellulaceae bacterium
ACCGCCCGGTCACGCATTCGAGGTTCGATTCGATGGCTAGTTACTATTGGCCGATTGCAGCGCGGAGTGTCACGCAGGCAGCTCGATTCCCGACCCTCCCGACGATTTTCCGCGTGACATTTTTTGCGGCGAGCGGCCATTTGAGTCAGACTGATACCATGCACGGCAACTCCCCAATACGCCCGGACTGTTTGCTGGCCGCCGCGCGCGACGGGTCGATCGAGTCATTGGGACAGCTCCTGCAGACTTATGTCAGCTACCTCAAACTATTGGCTCAGACACAACTTGTGGCGAATGTGCGGGTCCGAGTCAGCCCCTCGGACGTGGTCCAAGAGACGTTACTCGAAGCACACCGTGACTTCGGAAAGTTTCGTGGTGGGAGCGAAGGCGAGTTTCTGGCTTGGCTGCGACAAATTCTGGTCAATAACTTGTCGCGAGCCGTCGAGCAGCACCTGCTGGCTGACAAACGGGATGTGCGACGGGAGGTTTCTTTGGAACATCTGGGGGCATCGCTGGAGCGATCGACGCTGCGACTCGGCGCGGTACTCGCCGATAACTTGCCCTCTCCGAGTTCCAATGCTCAAACTCAGGAGAGCCTGACCGCTCTGGCCGACGCGCTAATCGAATTGTCCCCCGATTATCGGACAGTCATTATATTGAGACATTTGGAGGGTTTACCGTTTTCGATGGTCGCGGAACGGATGCAACGGACCGCGGGTGCGACCCGGATGCTGTGGTTGCGAGCCATGGATCAGTTGCGTGAACGACTGGCTTTACGAGACATCGTATGATCGAACACGGACCGTCATTCGATTCGCCCGAAGCTGCGACCCCTGGGCCAACGGGCCCTGCCGATGACGCGGCTTTGGATGATTTGCCGCCACAGGTGCGAGAGCGCCTCGCGGAGATCCTCGACTCCTACCTGGATGCTTTGCAGCACGGAACCTATCGTAGTCCCGAAGAATTGATCGCGATGCATCCCGAGCTGGCGGGACCACTTCGACGATACCTCGGGAGTTTGAATCTGCTGCACCAGGCGGCTTCGGCCTGTCAGGCGAAAACCGAACCGACTCCGCCTGGTCAGCTCGGCGACTTTCAGATTCTGAGTGAGCTAGGTCGTGGGGGGATGGGAATCGTTTACCAGGCGCGCCAAATCTCGCTTGGTCGCCTGGTCGCTTTAAAGGTCCTGCCGTTTGCCGCAGTTCTAGATCGGAAGCAAGTCGCGCGGTTTCAAAACGAAGCTCAGGCGGCGGCTCAGTTGCATCATCCGCACATCGTTCCCGTCTATGCCGTCGGCTGTGAACGTGGCGTCCATTACTACAGCATGCAGTTCATCGATGGTCAAAGACAGGAGAGTACTGTCGGTTGTATTCGGGCCCGAACCTCCCCAAGGTCTATCGCGCGAAGTCCCCGGATATTGCTGGAGCAAACCGGAGAGCGATGCAGAGGGCATCGTAACGCGGTCATCCGCGGCGGTGCGCTGCGTGTCGCTAGGACAACCCGAAGGTTACGAGCTGTACCAGATTAGATATTTCTTAGCTGGTGCCGTGCTGGCAGAATTTGCTGAGACTTCGGCAAATTCGTCAACCGGTCGGCGTCACTTTCGAAGAAGCGTCTATTCTCGTACAAAGCTTCGTCACGGCGGAGCGTGACGGCCACGGGAAGACGCTTACAGAAATGCGGGAAACCTTGACGGGACTCGCGGCATACCCAATGATGATCGCGGGGTAATTATCCGCGTTCGCCTGACGGCAATTTGGTACCAGACTAAGGCCGACTTGCAGCGGACCTCGAGATTGCGCGATGGAACAAGCAGGACGTGCGGCAGCAAACCTTGTCAACCCCCTCACCGGGCAAGTTCTCGTCTCGGAAATCCGCCGGGCGGTGGCGGATGTGGTTATCGGACAGCAAGTCGTCGTGGAGCGGATTGTCATTACGCTCCTAACGGGCGGCCATCTTCTCCTGCAAGGGGTGCCGGGTCTGGCGAAGACGCTGCTAGTGAACGCGGTCGCGCGAGCCATCAATCTGGAATTCGGACGCGTCCAGTTCACGATTGACTTGTTGCCCGCCGATATTCTCGGTTCGGAAGTGCTCGATCCAAAGACCGGGACCTTTCATATCCGTCGAGGTCCGGTATTCACGAACTTGCTATTGGCGGACGAAATTAACCGCGCCGCGCCAAAGGTCCAGTCGGCTCTACTGGAGGCGATGCAGGAACGGCGCGTCACCATTGGCAGCGAGACGTTCCCGCTGCCGCTCCCCTTCCTTGTCATTGCCACGCAAAACCCCGTCGAGCAACAAGGTACATTCGAGCTCCCAGAAGCCCAGCTCGACCGCTTTATGTTGTGCCATCGGCTCGATTATCCGCCGCGCGAGGACGAAGTGGGAATTCTGAACCAGAGCTTGAGCCTCGGCCTGGCCCGCGACGATCGCGGTGCGGTTCCCCAGACCGCATTTGACCGCATCGCGGACGAGCCAGTCGCTTCTTTGGGGGATCTCGTCGAGGCGATGGAACAGGTCCAGCAGGTTTATGTCAGTCCGGTTTTCACGGAGCACTGTGTGGAGCTGGTCCGCAGGACACGGCAGCATCGTTACATCGATCTCGGTGCCAGCCCGCGAGCCGGTATCGCGTTGGTGACTGCGGCCCGGGCTCGCGCCATGATTCACGGTCGAGACCATGTTGTACCCGAGGACCTATTTGCACTCGCGGAAGACGTGCTGCTGCACCGCATGCGTTTGACGTATGAGGCGCTGGCGGAAGGAGTGTCCGGTCCTGATGTGCTGCGCGAAATCATGATGGAGATGGCGTAAGTTTGCCTTTCGCACTATTGGAGTGCTGCAACATGTCGCAGCTTTGGGATTTTGTGTAGTTATTCGCAGGTGGGTTAGAGAGACAAAGTTACGCAAAAAACTCGTGATGATTCGCCCGCAGTAACTCCTGAATGAAAATCCTAAAGCGGTGATGAATCCCCGCACTCCAAGGAGGGGAGAACGTTGGTCCAGGAACACTCACCCGAGTTCATTGATCGGCAGCTGGAAATCGCCGTTTGCCGCCTGGCGGATGACCTGCGTTTCGGACAGGATGCCTCGCCCTACGTCGGCGCTGGGATCGAATACTTGCAGTCGCGTCCGTTCGAAGAGGGAGATTCTGTTCGCGATATCGATTGGAAGGTGACCGCACGCACCGGCCGCTTCCACGTCAAGCAATACGAAGCGCTGAAATGTCTGCCGCTCTATCTCGTGGTTGACACTTCAGCCTCGATGGCTTTCGCGTCGCGGCCTTTCAGCAAGCACAAGTTGGCAGTCCTTCTGGCCGGCGGACTAGGGCTGGCCGCGCTGCGGCGGTTGAGTCCGGTGGGCCTTTTGGCTGGTGGAGAGCGGCAGTTGCACGCTGAGCCAAGTTTGATGCGTGGCCGCGTCTTTCAGTGGCTGCATGCGTTGCGGCGGGTCTCCTGGAACGAACCGACGCGTTTGGCAAAGCGGCTGGACCAACTGAGCGGGCTGATAGTATCGCGGACTCTAGTGATTGTCGTCAGTGACCTTCACGATCCGGATGCTGTGGCGGCCGCGAAACGGTTGGCCCAGCGGCACGACGTGATCGTGCTGCACTTGGAAGACCCGGCGGAACGTGGGGAGTTGCGCGGCGGCTTCTTCCACGGGGTTGAGGCAGAAACCGGTCGAAAATTTGTTGCCCACGGCCGAAGTCGATGGTTTGTCGATCCGCTACGGCACCCCCGAAAGCCTCTAGCCGCGGCGGGTGTCGATTACTTACTTCTGCCTACCGATCGACCATTCGTAGCTCCGCTGCGGCGGCTGCTTGCCGACCGAGGGGGCTTGATGCGGAATACACGATGACTACTTCGTGGACTGCAAGAATCGCTGGTTGGATATCACCGTGGTGGGTCTGTGCACTCATCCTGGTTGCCTCAGACGCCACCGGTGAATCACCTGGCCAGAAAACATCGTCTGCCGTGGAAACGAAAATCGGCATGGAAGGGGTGTACTACATCCGCTACGCGACCGAGGGGCTGGTGCCACGGGGGGTGAAGGACCGGTCTCCCATCATGCTTCGCGTCGCCGGCGCGGTGCGTGACAAAGATTCGCTGCTCTATGAGCTACGTTACATCGGAACAGAGAGCGGCGAGCACGACCTGCGGGATTACCTAGCGCGAACGGACGGCAAGCCACTTGGTTCGCTGCAGCCGCTGATGGTCGTGGTTCGCGAGTCATTGCCCAAAGATCATGCTGGGCAGATCGAAGCTCTCCCCGCGCCAAGTCAGTTAAGGGCATGGCCCTACCGTGCACTTCTTCGCGGCAGCTTGGTGTTGTGGGGCGCGGTCACGTTTGTTTTATGGTTGCGATATTTGGCGCGGCGGCGGCCGCGGCCCATTGCAGTAGTTTCCACGGTGTCGTCACTAGCCGATCAGTTGCAGCCTCTCGTCGAGGCCTATCTGGCCGGCGGTTTGTCGGTGGCCGAACAGGCTCGGCTGGAAATGCTTCTGCTCGCGCACTGGTGCAAATTGCTAAGTTTGCGGGAGCTTGCGCCGGAGGAAGCCTTGCGGCAGATGCGTTCCCACGAAGTGGCCGGTAAACTCCTCCGCGACCTAGAGGCATGGCTGTACGCGCGCCCGGGGACTCGCCAGGTGGACGTTGCGGCACTTCTAGCTCCGTATCGCGGGGCCGCGCCGCTTCCAATGGATCCCTCCATTTCGGCGATGGTTACCGCATGATACCGACCTCGTTTGCCAATCCGTGGTGGCTCATGGCGGGTGCCTTGCCGGCGCTCTTGGCGATTTCGGAAGTCACGCGGCAACGGCATACGCTGGTGCTCCCTTTTGATCACGGTCAGCAGCGGACCGGCGTGTGGCTGGCGCGACTGCTCCGCGGTGCGGCCACACTTCCTTCAATTCTATTGGCTGTCTCGATTGTGCTCCTGGCTGGACCACTTCGGCCCGACCAGCCGACTGAGGAGCGGGTACTTACCAACATTGAATTTGTGATGGATGTTTCCGGCAGTATGTCATCCCCGTTCGGCGCAGGAACGCGATTCGATGGCTCCATTGGGGCGATCCAGGCCTTCACGACTCACCGCCGGGGCGACGCATTTGGACTGACGATCTTCGGCAATGAGGTGCTTCACTGGACTCCGCTCACCAAAGACCTGGAGGCGATCCGCGCCGCCACTCCCTTTTTGACGCCTGACGACATGCCATCTCAGTTTGGTGGCACCGAAATTGGTAAAGCTCTGCGAGCGACTTTGCGGCGGGTCCGCGAGCGAGGGCAAAGCGACGGTCTACTAGTCCTCATTTCGGATGGCGAAAGCGCTGACTTGGGCGATGGGGCAGCTCGCCAGGTTGGCAACGAGTTGGCCGCGGCGGGGGTGGTGCTCTATGCAATTCATGTCGGGGATGAGCATGTCCCGAAGGATCTCTACGACGTAACGCATCCCAGTGGCGGGCAGGTATTCGCTGCCCGCAATCCAGCCGCCCTGCAGGCCGTCTTCAGCCAGATTGATCGCCTGCAGCCGGTGAGGCTGCGCCCGACCGCGTCGCGGCAGATTGATGCCTTTGCTTTCCCCGCTCTCGTCGGCTTGGTAGTGCTAGGCCTGCACCAGCTTTCCCTATTTGGATTGAGGTACACGCCATGGTGAGTCTGTTGGCTGTACTTCTGGCCGTTGCCGCGTGCTGTTTGGCCGAATGGATGCATACTCGTCGAGTGGGCCGCGTAGCACACATGGCATTCGGCCCGGTGGGTCGGCCGCGATCCTGGGTGCTGGCCGCTCCGCTAATGCGAGTGGCTGCTGTTGGGGCGCTCGCGTGGGGACTCTGGACGCTTCTACTATTAGACGCCGCGCCCCTGGGAATGGATGCCAGCGGATCCCGCGCGCTGCATCATGTGGTAATTGCTTTGGACGTCTCGCCCAGCATGCACCTGAAGGACGCTGGCCCCGTGGGAGACGAAGGTCGCGGCGACCGGGCTCGCAAAGTGATCCGCTCGATTCTAGGTCGGCTCGATTCCCGGCAGACTCGGGTCAGCATTGTCGCGTTCTATACCAACGCCAAGCCAGTCGTTGTCGACACTTTCGACCCGGAGGTCGTCGCCAACGTCCTGTCCGATTTGCCGCTGGAGCACGCCTTCAAGGCGGGAAAGACAAACTTGTACGAAGGGGTAAAGGGGGCCGGCGACTTGGCCAAACCATGGCGCGAGCGAAGCGCCACTCTGCTAGTCGTCAGCGATGGAGATACGCTCCCGTCCCAGGAGATCCCCCTTTTGCCAAGGGCTTACTCCAACGTTTTCATTCTTGGAGTCGGTAGCCCGCATCGGGGGACCTTCATCGACGGACATAGCTCGCGGCAGGATGTGCAGTCCCTGGAGCGGCTGGCACTGCGTCTGGGTGGCCGCTACTACGACGCTACCACGCGGCATTTACCGAGCGACGCAATTCTGGCACTGACGACCTCGTTCCCACAAGAAAAAAACGGCGGTTCCGATTTGCGACGATATGCACTCCTGGCCGTGTTTGTCGGATCCCTAGTGCTGGCCCTGCTGCCGCACCTGTTAGCCTTGGCCGGCACAGGCTATCGTCCGTGGCGGCTGCCGCGTTCTCAATCACCGCGCGAGGCGGTCAGGGTTGGCCGGCCCGAACACGTGCTCACCGCCGCTCGCTTGCAGAGTTCATGGAAATAAGTGGAGACTCATGTCATGTACGCCCGCCTGTTTGTCGGTTGGATGCTTCTCCCAGCTCTTGTGGCGGCACTTCATTTTGGACCAGGCCAAAGATGGCTGCAGCGGGATGATGCGGCGAATCTGGCGCGGGCAGCCGTTAGATCCAGCGAAGAAACAGACTGGGAGCAAGCCGCGGCCAGCTACACGGCCGCGCTCACCGCTTTGCCCGAAAGTGCGAATCGCGACCGGCGCGCTCTCGAAGTCGCACTGGGACGCGCTCTCGTCATGTCCGGTAACATCCTTGAAGGACAAGAACGACTGGAGCAGACGCTGCGCGAGCTCACTGCGGCGGGCCACAGCGAATCTCCGACATCCCAGTCAGCCCGCTTTGAGCTGGCGACGTCCAGCTACTACGCCGCTTGGATCATGCGACTCGAAGGAGCTACGCCCGAAGAATGGAAACCCGAAGCCGAAGTCGCCCGCCAGCAATTCCGGTTGCTCGCCGAAAAGGCGGGCAACGACACCACGACCGACGAAGACCGGAACACCTTTCAGCGGAGCCTGGAAGCGACAATCCGCCTCGAGCAAATGGATCTGACCGAACTACTTGCCCGGCCATTACCCAAGAACTGTCCCAAATGCAAACAGAACCTTTGCCAGAAAAAAAGAAAGCAGTGTGCCAGTCGTTGCAGCTCCGAAGGAAAAAATCAGCAACCGCAGGAGCAAGACGCCCGCAAGCAAATCAAGAA
>CAZFLF010000313.1:0-7409 GCA_964519825.1 uncultured Pirellulaceae bacterium
TGATGGCAGCATACTCGCGCCGAGGTCCGCCCCAGACGCCGATCAAGAAGTACATCGGCAGCAGCATGACTTCCCAGAACACATAGAACAAAAAGAAATCGAGCGAGAGAAACACACCCAGCATGCCGGTTTCGAGCAGCAGAAACAAAATGCAGTACGCCTTGATGTGCTTCGTAATCGACCAACTGGCCCCCATCGCTAACACGCTCACAACTGCCGTCAACATCACGAGTGGGAAGCTAATGCCGTCCATGCCCATGAAGTAGTAGATGTCAAACGAGGGAATCCAGCCAAGACTACAAACGTTTTGCATGTGGGAGGCGGCGGCTTCGAACTTGGTCGACGAGTCCCCCAATAGAAACAGCAAGCAGAGACCTAATACCGCAATCGTGGTAGTGAGCGTCACGGCTCGCAAGGCGTCGTGGGCCTTACTGGGCATGAATGCCAACAATACCGCACCGGCCGTCGGCAGAAATACGATCAGCGTAAGTAATAGGATAGGTGTCATTTATCCAGCCAGCGAAGAATTCCAGAGGCTAATCAGTACAAATATCGCCACCGCACCGATGACGATAAACATGACATACTGGCGAAGTTTTCCCGTCTGCACCGCGCGCAGTGTCAACCCCAGCGAGTACGTCCAGCTTGCAAACAGGTTAATACATCCGTCAACAATTGTGCGGTCGGCGACCCGGTCCCACACAACGGAAACCGTTTTTGTGAACGCGGCAACTCCGTCAACGAATCGATCGATCCAATTCTTATCAATACCCGAGACGAACCGAGCCTCGATGAGAGTTGGTTTTATAATGATCTTGTCGTACAGCTCATCAAACCACCACTTGTTGACCAAAAAACGATAGATGGGCTGAAACTGCCGCCGGACATCGTCGGGACTCAATTTCCGCAGGCCATACATCAACGTCGCTAGTACGAATCCAACAAAAGCTGTCCCAATGGCAATCATCGTTACCGGAACTGCGATCGAAGGTTGGTGGCTGGCATGTTCATTCGGCCAAACCCAATGAGTTAGCAATACGCCGCTCGTGGTCGCTAATGTGCCAGCGGGGCGAGCGCTCTCGAGCAGCCCCGACAAGGACAAATCTTCAGCCACGCACCACGTTATGAAGGCCACCACGAAAACAAACACGCTCGCAGCCAAGGGGATGTCCGCGACGGGCAGCCCAGCCAACAATCCGGAGGAACCACCAGGACCGTGTGCATCAGGATGCTGCCCGTGATCATCGTGCCCGTGATCATCGTGATGCTCGCCCGCATGCCCGTGCGAATCCGCAACCGGAGAGTGACTGTGGATAGCAATCTGAACTGGATGAGTTCCTTCGCTTGATGGACGTCGAATCAGCTTGGCAATCAAGAAGCCGATGACACATACCAGTCCACCAATCACTCCTTGAAAAGGTGACCAGGCTACGGCGACCGCCATCACCGCCAGGATGATGAGAGGCGTATACATCACCGCCGGTGACTCGTGAGCATGATCATAACGCTCCTGATTGCGAGGCTTCCCGGCAAATGTCATGTACCACATCCGGAACATGTAGAAAGCCGTGATGGAGGCACCTCCGGCGGCGGCAAAGAAAAACAGCCCAGCCCACGCAGACGGGTTGCCATGCATAAAGGAATAGGCTTGTTCCAAAATGGCATCCTTGGAATAGAAGCCACTGAAGCCCAGTCCGGCCAATTTCGGTCCACCAATCCACCCAATGATGAATGGCAGCCCCGCGCCGGCAATTGCTAAGCATCCGGCCAACATGGTGTAGGCTGTGACCGGCATCTTCTTGAGTAAGCCACCCATCTCACGCATGTCGTTGGTATGAACCGCATGGATCACTGAACCGGAACACATGAACAGCAGGCTCTTGAAGAAGGCATGCGTAATGAGATGCATCATTCCGGCCAGCCAACCACCCACGCCCAGCGATAACATCATGTAACCTAACTGGCTGACCGTGGAATAAGCCAACACGCGTTTGATATCGGTCGCCGTGATCGCAATTGTCGCCGCCATAAAAAGCGTAATGCAACCGATGACCGCGATCACCAACAAGACCTCGGGCGCGAATACGGGGTAAAACCGCCCGACGAGATAAACACCAGCCGCGACCATGGTCGCCGAGTGCACGAGCGCGGAAACGGGAGTCGGCCCTTCCATCGCATCCGGCAACCAGACATGCAGCGGGAATTGCGCGCTCTTTCCGACACAACCCGTGAAAATTCCGACGCCAGCGACAATGAGCAACCAATACCCATAATGCGTTTTCGTCTCGTTCTGACCGTCGCGCCATGCGGGAATCTGAGAGGCGATTGCCGCTTGCGCCGATTCGGCCGTCGCATCCGGGCCCAACTCGCGCATCAGCTTCGACACTTCCGCACGGGCCGACAGGACTACCATTCCGTCTGGAGTTACCAGCCGATGATGGTTTTGTTCACTCCGAACCTGGTTAAATATTCCTGTCTGAAATGCACCCGTAGCATCCGTGGTGTCGCCAAAGGAAAACGTTCCTAGACTGGTCCACAAGGCGAGCAGACCAATAATCATGCCGAAGTCACCAACTCGGTTGACGATGAAAGCCTTATTCGCCGCAGTCGAAGCACTTTTTCGTTCGACATAGAAGCCAATCAGGAAATAGGAGCAAATGCCGACCAGTTCCCAAAACACGAACACCATCGCGATGTTTCCAGCGATTACCAGCCCCAACATGCTGAAGCAAAACAACGATAGGTACTGGAAGAACTGATGAAACCGCCCCGGGCGATGCAAATGCCCACCGTCGCTGACTATTACCTCATGATCGGTGACGTCATGCAGCTCGTCATGCATGTATCCCATTGCGTAGATGTGAATCAACGTCGCGATGAAAGTGACCATACAAAACATGCATACGGTCAACGCGTCAATGTAATAACTGATGCTCAGCCGCAACTTGCCAAATTGCCCCAAGACCCACGGGACTCCCAATCCCGGCACGCCAAAGTCGCCGGAATAAGCTACCGCTTCAGAAGGTGCTGAGTGTTCACCCTGTACAGGGTGTGAAGCATTGACTGCGTGCTCACCAGACGCAGCTTTGTGACTGGTGTCTTGTGAGCCGGCAGAATGTTCGACCGCGGCGGGCGCCGACATAGCGTGCTCCGCATGCGCGTCGCCATGCTTCGATGCGGGAAAATGATTTTTCAGCCAGATCCCTAGCGACAGAAACGACAGGAGAGCTGCGAATCCGATCGCCAGCACCGCAATCCACGCGGCCGTTTTTCCACTTTTGCCGATCCATTTCGCGCCGACGAAAATAACAAAGAAGGACGCCAACGGTAAAAGCACCGCCAACCCAAGCAACGTTGGTAGAACAGAACTAGGATCCATTAGCCTTTGAGCTTTTGCCTTTGACGATCAGCCTTTGAGATTTAGCCCTTGAGATTTAGCCTTTGAGGTCGTCGGCACAATCAACGTCGATTGTGGTGTGGTTGTTATAGAAGTTCAGTGCGATCGCGAGGGCGACTGCGGCCTCCGCCGCCGCCAGTACGATCACAAACAACGCCATGAGTTGCCCGTCCAGACCCAGCGAATCTTTTCGCAAGATGCTGCTGCCAAACGCCACAAAGTTCAAATTAGCGCCATTCAGCACCAACTCGACTCCCATCAACACTCCCATTGCGTTCCGCTTCGTCGCCATGCAAACCGCGCCGACGACGAACATCACCGCCCCGACGAGCAGGTACTTAGAGACCGTTACGGCACCAAATAAAACAATCATCCTGCCGTCTCCGCGATCACGGTTCGCTTCTTATTCCGCGCCATGTATGCCGCACCAATCAGCACCACCAGGAGATGCATCGAGACAATCACAAACGGGAGCAAATAGCCCGACATACCGCGGCGCAAGACCTCATTCGGCTGATCGGCTTTATCAACCCGCAAACCTGTGAAACCCAGCCCGATCGGGGTTGCCGTTTTAATGTCCGCGGTGGTCACACTGGCACGATCCAAATTCCGCTCCGACCACGACGGGACGCTGATCGCCGCCGAGGACAAGATGTAGAAGAGAGATCCGCCGACAATTAACGCCATGACCCATTCACCGGCCCGTGTCTGCATGGAAACAAAGCTGGCTCGCGCCGTGAGCATGACGCCGAAGATCAAGAGGACCAACGTTCCTCCGACGTAAATCATCAATTGCATCGCGCCGACAAACTCGGCGCCCGCCAGGAAGAACAGGCCAGACGAAGACGCGAGACAGAGGACCAGGTAAAACGCCATCCGAACAACGTTGTTCGAGAACAATACGGCCACGGCGAATCCGCAGGTCAACAAGGCGAACAGCGTAAAGAAGAACTCATGCCAGAAATCGGCGGAGGCCAATAGGATCATTGGGCACCCTCCTGCTGATTCGTCACCGCAGCCGTCGCCAATTCATTGACGACCCACTGCTCGCGGACTTTATAGGGGGGACGATAGGTGCCCATGCCGAGTACATCGCCAGTCGTCGGCAGGCCCAGGACTTGCCAGGACAGCGTCCCAACGAAGCAAATCGCCGCCAACGGCACGCAATACTTCAAGCAAGTCGTCATCACCTGGTCGATTCGCAGTCGTGGCAACGTCCACCGCACCCAGATCATGACCGTGACCCCCACGGTCGCTTTCAGCAGGAAGTTCAAACACCCCGCCAGATTCGCCGCGAAATGCAGCACTGGATTCGTCGAGTCCGATAAGCCCAGGAGATCCAAGACTGGGATTGGGCCATTCCATCCGCCGAAGAACAAGATTGCCGCAAGTCCTGCGACCGTGAACATGGAACCGTACTCGGCCATGAAGAAGAAACTCCAGCGAAGTCCGGAGTATTCCGTATGGAAGCCAGCGACTAACTCACTTTCGGCCTCCGCCAGGTCGAACGGTGCGCGATTGACGCTGGCGACAGCGCACGTGAAATAGACCCAAAACACAATAAACGTAAACGGATCATGAAAAATCAGCCAGTTCGTAAATAGGCCAGCCTGCATGTTCCCAATCGTGACGAGATTCATCGTGCCGCAAATGAACACTGGAATGACGACGCACATACCGAGTGGCACTTCATAGCTCACCACTTGCGCCGCCTCGCGCATCGCTCCGAACAATGACCACTTCGAACCCGACGCGTAGCCAGCCAAGATGACCCCGAATACCTCCAAGCCGAGCACTGCAAGCACAAAAAACACCGCTGAATTGATGTTCTGAGCCACCCAACCGTCCGAAAACGGCAAGGCAATGTAAGCCGTGAACGCGGCGCCCATGCTGACATACGGGGCCACTTTAAAGAGCAATCCATCCGCGTCGCGCGGCATGACGTCTTCCTTGGCGATTAGCTTGATGCCATCCGCCAAAGTCTGGAGCCAGCCGAAAGCGCCACCCACTCGCGTTGGACCCAGCCGATCCTGAATGCGACCGGCAATTTTTCGCTCCATCCAAATGAATACCAAGGCTCCGACAGCGACGACGTGGAGCAGCAGCACGCATTGGATCAGCGCGGCGATGACGTACCCAACGAGACTCGTCTCGGAGACGTCAATTCCGGCCCAGCCGACCAGAAACGCCAACACTTTATTTGTCGCGACACCCACTTTGTGACAGCCTATTTCCGTTTTGGCCGGTTTCAAAGAACGGGAAATATGGCACACGCCACCCGTAATCGACAAGCCCCCGACGCAAGCACGACGAGACAGCGAAATCGCAGCCAATCCAGCCTAGTTTGCCCCCTCACCGCGACCCTTAGCCGCGAGATTGGCGCCCCGCTCTGGAACGCGCTGAAAGCGCGAGGTCGCGTGCCTCAAATGCGTAATCTGGGAAAGTTCAATCTCGAAGTCTGGCGACTTCTTGTCCAACGTGGCATCGAGTTCGTTCGAGTGTTCACCGCGCTGGGTGATCCACGTTCATCCAGGGAGCTACCTTCGTCAACATGGAATGTTGGTCCGCCGTGATTACACTAAGGCCGCTCGCGACGGTAACTACCGGCACAGAAGTTTCATCACGCACGCACGATCCAGCCTCCGCGTGGCGGCCGCATCAGCCGCGACTTACGCCAACCAATCAAGTGAGCTATTGCATGAATGCTCGAACTCGAAATTCCATCGTGGCACTATCGCTGCCGTTGGCTCTGTTCGGTTACATGACAACGTTGTGTGCTCAAGAGCCGAGCGCACTGGAGAGCTACATTCGTTTGCACTACACCAAGCAAGAGCACATGATCCCGATGCGGGACGGCGTCAAGCTCTTCACAGCCGTTTACTCTCCGCGCGATACTACCAAGACGTATCCGATTTTGATGAAACGCACACCCTATTCCGTGGCACCGTACGGAGTGGACAAGTTCGCGGCCTCGCTCGGACCGAGTGACCACTTCGTCAAATCGGGATACATCTTCGTCAATCAAGACGTCCGCGGGCGGTTCATGTCGGAAGGAACGTTTGAACAAGTCACGCCACATATCGCCGCGAAAGGAAAACCGACCGACGTCGACGAAAGCAGCGACGCCTATGACACGATCGATTGGCTGATCAAAAACATTCCCGGTCACAATCGTCGAGCCGGTATGTTCGGCATTTCGTATCCCGGGTTCTATGCTTCCGCCGGCATGATCGACGCCCACCCGGCGCTCATGGCTGTCTCGCCGCAAGCACCTGTTGGCGATTGGTACTTCGACGATTTCTTGCACCACGGCGGCTTCTTTCTTGCGCACGCCTTTCGCTGGTTGAACAACAACGCCCAGGACCGCCCCAAGCCGACGACCGAGAAGGCCAAACCGAACGAATTACCCTCGACTGATGGCTACAAGCTCTTCCTGGAAGCGGGCACGATCGAGGAGATCAACCGCCGGTACTTGAAAGACACCGTGCCGTTTTGGAAAGACATGATGCAACACCCGGACCGTGACGAGTTCTGGCGGAAGCGCGATATCCGGCCCCACCTCAAGAATGTCGCCCCGGCAGTGATGGTGGTCACGGGTTGGTACGACGCCGAGGATCTGTTCGGATCCTTCAAGACCTACGAATCGATCGAAACGAAGAACCCGAAGGTCAACAACGTCCTCGTCGTCGGCCCGTGGATTCACGGCGGTTGGGCCTCGGGAGATGGGGACCGCCTGGGGGCCGTTCCGTTCGGATCGAAGACGGCAGCGTTCTATCGCGCAGAGATCGAGTTTCCGTTCTTCGAACGACATCTGAAAGAGAAGGATTTGCCACCTGCCGCTGAGGCGACTGTCTTTGAAACCGGTTCCAACGTCTGGCGCACGTTCGACAAATGGCCTCCGCGAGAGACGCAGACGCGCCAGCTTTACCTGCGGGAAGGTGGCAGACTTGCTTTCGACCCACCCGCGAAAGAACCTACCGGCGAGGGCTTTGATGAGTACGTCAGCGATCCC
>CAZFLF010000314.1:0-7403 GCA_964519825.1 uncultured Pirellulaceae bacterium
ATCGTCGTCGAATTCGAGCTGTTCCCAGTCCGCGGTCATCTCAATTCGCGCGAAACGATTGACCGGGTTAATCTGCGAGCCGCGTCCTTTAGCCGCCGGTGGGTTCATCTTTGACCTCAATCTCTGACTCGCTTCGATCTGATAACGAGAACTTACAGCTCGCCCGACTGGATTGACAGGTGAGCTTGCTGGCTCAACACAGCTACGACTTGGTCGAGGTGCTGAAAACGGGCGTCCTGAGTGTGTCCGCGAACGTACCGAGCGTAAATCTGCTGGATGATCACCGCGATTTTGAACAGGCCGAAGCAGTAGTAGAAGAGTGCGTTTGTCACCGCGCGCCCCGTCTGCTTTTGATAGCGTTCAACGAGTTCGCACCGGGTCAGGGTGCCCGGCATCGCGGTGGGACCCACGGCACTGAGTTGCAGGGCAGGGGGGTCGCTCGCCTCAACCCAGTAGCCCAGCGTCGTGCCCAAATCCATCAGAGGGTCACCGACCGTTGCCATCTCCCAGTCCAACACAGCCACGATCCGCGTGGGATCGTCAGCAGCGAGCAACAGGTTGTCATATTTATAGTCGTTGTGGATCACGGCAGCGCCCGACTCGGCCGGCAAGTGTTCGCTCAGCCAGCGAGCGACCCCGTCCAGGGCGGGCACATCGTCGGTCTTGGCTTGTGCATAGCGATTGGTCCAGCCGGCCACCTGGCGCTGGACGTATCCATCCGGTTTCCCCAAGTCACTCAAACCGGCGGCCTGGTAGTCCAGCGAATGCAACAAGGCGAGGTTATCAATCAGCGCGGTGGAAAGCCGGCGCGCCATGTCCGCGTCGATAGTCACCTCCGGCGGTAAGGTCTTGCGGAGGATCAGGCCACGGCGGCGTTCCATCAAGTAGAACGGCGCCCCCAAGATTTTTTCGTCGTCGCAATACAGATAGGGATGTGGCGCGGCGGAATAGACTGTGCTTAGCCGCGACAGAACGCGATACTCCCGCCCCATGTCGTGCGCCGTCTTCACCTGGTTGCCGAACGGTGGCCGCCGCAGGACCAGTTCCTTGGTTCCCAGGCGCAAAAGGTATGTCAGATTGGAAAACCCTTTGGGGAATTGCTCGACCGTGAGTGGACCCTCCACGTCCGGCAGGTGCTCCTTCAGGTACGCTGCCAACTTCTCGATGGGCAACTCTTCGCCGGCCCGAACCGGAGCAGTGCGGTTGAAATCGGCGCTCATGTTCAGCAACTCCATTTCAAATTGGCGATTTGCCGTTCGGGTTTCTTCATTAGGTATTAGACATTCGTCATTCGTTCGTCATTAGTGCTTAGACATTAGTCATTCACCTGACGACTTGACCCTTGGGAATAGCGCTCCCCAAAAAACGTGGCCAAATTCACCTGTAGGTCCACAGGGCGGGGTCCGCCAGGTGCGGCACGGCGTTGAAACTGTCCAGCGTGAAGCGGTCGCGGGTGAACACAAACTCGGTGAGAGAACCGTTGCGGATCCGCCAATTCAACTCCAGGGCGGTGCGTTCGGGGGCTGCCAATGCCCACTGAGCCGCGCTGCCGATAAATCCTCCGGAGGTGAACGTGACCACGCGGCGTCCTGGTCGATGCGGCCCTTGTATCTGGCGGATGGCCCGCTCGACGCGCTGGCGAAAATCGGGCCAACTTTCCAGTCCCAAGGCAGGAGCCGTGGCGGTTTGCCAGTGCAATAGCAGCGTTTCGAACATCGCTTGAAAATTGCGGAGGCGGTCGGCCTGCTCAGCGCTTTGCTGATAACGATCCGTCAGCTGGGCGAAATCCGCATTCTGCCGGGCTAGTTCCGGGGCGAGTCGCTGCGCCATGCCGGTCAAATCGTATTCGTCGAGATCCGCGAGCATCACGGGATCGGGCCAGTCCAACCCCGCTTGCCGGTAGGCGGCGCCGGTCAGCTCGGCGGTCTGCCGCTGGCGCGCTCGGGGACCGGTATAAACTTCGTCGAAACGAAGTCCCTGACGCGCCCAGTATTCTCCCAGCAAGCGCGCCTGCTGTTCACCCAAAGCGGAGAGCTGGTCGTAGTCGTCGGCAAAGAACGAGGCTTGACCGTGCCGGACTAGCGTGAGCACGCTCATCGGCCCACTCCCAGCCGGTCTTGCAATCGCTGCATGCCGCGCAGCCAGCGGTCATAGTCGTCGGCCTTGTGGTGGAAGTACTCGGCCACTTTGGGGTGCGGCAGAATCAGGAATCGTTCGTCGGCTAATCCGGCAATCACTGCCTCGGCTACGGCCTCCGGCTCTAAGGCGGTTTCCCACAGGTGATCCGCCACGCTTCCCGAAGTCTGGCGCAGCATCTCTGTGCGGACTCCTTGGGGACACAGACACGAAACCTTGATACCCGCTCCACCGTAGGTAATGGCCAGCCATTCCGCCAAGCCCACCGCCGCATGTTTCGTCACGGAATACGAGGCTGAGCCGATTTGAGTGAGCAATCCAGCGGCCGAAGCAGTCTGCAACAGATAGACGACTTTACCGTTCAGATGCATGGGATTCCTCGGGTTTCCGGTGGCGACGGAGTTCCTGTCGCGCGATCGTTTCGCGGTGTACCTCGTCCGGGCCGTCGGCCAGCCTCAGCGTCCGGGCGGCCGCCCACGCGCCGGCGAGAAAGAAGTCGCCACTAACACCCGCGCCGCCATGCGCCTGAATAGCCCGGTCGATGACCCGCAGGGCCACGTTCGGTGCCACGACTTTAATCATCGCGATTTCGGATCGAGCGACCTTGTTGCCGGCCGTGTCCATGAGATGGGCTGCCTTCATGGTCAAGAGCCGGGCCTGCTCGATTTCCATCCGCGAGTCGGCGATGTCAGACCGGATCGTTCCCTGCTCCGAGAGCGGTCGGCCAAAGGCGACTCGTTCCTGTGTTCGCCGGCACATGGCCTCCAGGGCCCGCTCGGCCAAGCCGATCAGTCGCATGCAATGGTGAATCCGTCCCGGCCCCAGCCGGCCTTGGGCGATCTCGAAGCCGCGTCCCTCGCCCAGCAGGATGTTGGAGGCGGGCACCCGGACGTTGTCGAACAACACCTCCGCGTGACCGTGGGGCGCGTCGTCGTAGCCGAAGACCGTCAACATGCGCTGGACCGTGATGCCGGGTGCGTCCATGGGAACCAGGATCATCGACTGCTGCTGATGAGACGGTGCGGCCGAGTCGGTCTTGCCCATGAAAATGCAGAGCTTGCAGCGCGGGTCGCCGGCTCCGGATGTCCACCATTTGCGGCCATTCAGAATATACGTGTCCCCCTGACGCTCAATGCGCGATTGAATATTCGTGGCATCCGAGGAAGCCACGTCGGGCTCCGTCATCGCAAAGCACGAGCGAATCGTCCCGGCCAGGAGTGGCTTAAGCCAGCGAGCTTGTTGCTCCGGAGTCCCGTAACGGACCAGCACTTCCATGTTGCCGGTGTCGGGGGCCGAGCAATTGAAAACTTCGGGGGACCACACGGTGCGTCCTATGATCTCGCACAATGGGGCGTATTCCAGGTTGGTCAGACCGGCCCCGTGGTCGCTTCCGGGCAGGAACAAATTCCACAGCCCGGCGGCTTGCGCCCGCGGCTTCAACTCTTCGACAATTTCCCGCGGCTGCCAGCGGTCGCCCGACTGGCCTTGTGCGTCATAGATCTTCTCATTCGGGTAAATGTGCTCGACCATGAATGCCAACAGCCGGGCCTGGTAGTCGTGCGCTTTTGCCGAAAGTGAAAACAACGTGGCTTGCTCGCTCATGCGATTCTCTCCCATTCCACGGCCCGCCCGAAACGAGCATGAATGAAGTCCCCAACTTTTCTGAGGGCGAGGCTACCGAATCTCACTTAACGTTGCCATGGGGTCCTGTCACGGACGGCTGAACCAAGTTGATAACGAATCGCCGCGTGTGTTCTATCCTCCGACAAAAGTATTTCTCTTGCGGCGGAAGTGCGATCGACGGGGCGTCGCAATCCCTGTGACGCTATGACGTTCCGGAACTTAGAGCAGTTTACGAACGGTCCTCCGATTTGGCGGCTCCGGGAGGCAACTCGCTGAATTGTGACAGATTTCGTTCAAGAGCTATTGAGACGATTCGCAGCGGACGTCGCAAAGGAAGTACGGATCTGAGTAACCGGAGCCAGCCATGCCCTTCAACTTGACGACTGTACGCCCAAGCGCTGCAGCATCCCACGGGAAAGAGTCCAAGCTGGAAGTATTGGCCTCTCGGCACTTTACAGCTTGGATGACGGAGCGATGCAGTAGCTTGGCCTTTACTACGTATCAGAGCAACAAGGTGTTTTTTCTGGGTGTGCGCCCAGACGGACAATTGTCGGTCTTCGAGCGCACCTTCGGCCGCTGCATGGGGCTGTGGTCCGATGGACAAACGCTGTGGATGAGTTCGCAGTTCCAGTTGTGGCATTTCGAAAATGTATTGCAGCCGGGCGATTCGCACGACGGCTACGATCGGCTGTACGTGCCGCGGATCGGATACACAACTGGCGACCTCGACATCCACGATTTAGCAATTGATTCCCAGGGCCAGCCAGTGTTCGTCAACACACTGTTCGGCTGCTTGGCGACTGTCAGCCCCCGGTTCAACTTTCAGTCGCTATGGAAGCCGCCGTTTCTGAGCAAGCTGGCGGCCGAAGACCGTTGCCATCTCAACGGTCTGGCCATGGAGCCGAGCACGGGGGACAGCGAGAGCGTCAAGCAACAGGGGCGAGCTCGGTATGTGACGGCCTGTTCGCAAAGCGACGCTGGCGATGGCTGGCGCGACCAGCGGCGCGACGGTGGCTGCGTGATCGATGTGACGACGAATGAAGTGGTCGCCACCGGTTTCTGCATGCCGCATTCTCCGCGGCTCTTTCGCGATCGCTTGTGGTTGTTGGATTCTGGCAACGGATATTTCGGCTACGTGGATTTGAAGAGCGGCAAGTTCGAGCGGGTGGCGTTCTGTCCGGGCTATGCGCGGGGCCTGACGCTGGTGGGGCGCTATGCGGTGGTCGGTTTATCGCGGCCGCGCGAACAGACCTTTCGTGGATTGCCGCTCGATGACCAGTTAGCCGAGCGGAAGGCAAGCGCGCGGTGCGGCTTACAGGTCATCGATCTGGAGTCGGGCGACGTCGTCCACTGGCTGCGGATCGAGGGGAAGGTCGAAGAACTGTACGACGTGGTGGTGTTGCCGGGCGTCGTGCGGCCCAAAGCACTGGGATTCAAGACCGACGAGATCCGGCACAACGTGTGGTTCGAGAACGAAGGTGAAGGCAAGGGAAAGACTGACCGCTGGAGCGCATCTGAAGCGACTTCCGAGGAGCATCGACCATGAAACGTATGTCCGCCTACCGCTCCTCGGTTCAACGGCTCCAGCGATGGCATGCCCGCCGCCGGAAGTTTTTCCGGCCTTTGCGCGTCGAGCCATTGGAAGGCCGGTGGCTGTTGGCCTCCGATTTCGGCGATGCCCCCGCTCCCTATCCGACTTTGTTAGTCGAGAACGGTGCAGAGCATCAGGCGATTGGCCCAACCCTCGGCGCCAACCGGGACACAGAAGTCAACGGTATGCATTCGGTCGACGCCAACGGCGAGGACAAAGCCGGAACGTTCGATGACGAAGACGGTGTAACGTTCGGGACGATCCAGGTCGGACAACTTGGCGCCAGCGTCATCGTGAATGTGCAGAATGCAGTGGGAAACGCGCGACTAGATGCCTGGATCGACTTCAACGGCGACGGGAGTTGGGGTGGGCCGCAGGAGCAAATCGCCTCCAGTGTCGCGGTGGTCAACGGCAACAACACAATTATGTTCGACGTGCCCAGCTTCGCTAAAGACGGGACGACGATTGCGCGGTTCCGATTAAGTGAGGGAGGGAATTTGGGGCCGGAGGGATTAGCCGATAACGGCGAAGTGGAAGACCACGCCGTCACGGTCAACCCGCCTACGGCAGCCAGCGGCAAATTCCGCACCCCGCCGGCGATCAGCCCAGCCGCCGATGGCGCCCGTTCGGTGTTTGCGGCGGACGTGGACGGGGATGGGGACCTGGACGTGCTCTCCGCGTCTTTCCAGGACAACAAGATCGCCTGGTACGAGAACGACGGCAGCCAAAGTTTTACGCCGCACACGATTAGCACGGCTGCCGTTGGAGCCCGTTCAGTGTTTGCGGTGGACGTGGACGGTGACGGAGACCTGGATGTGCTCTCCGCGTCCCAGTTTGACGACAAGATCGCCTGGTATGAAAACGACGGCAGCCAGAACTTCACGCCGCACACGATTAGCACGACCGCTAATGGGACCAATTCGGTATTTGCGGCGGACGTGGACGGAGACGGGGACCTGGACGTGCTCTCCGCGTCTTTCTATGACGACAAGATCGCCTGGTACGAGAACAACGGTAGCCAGAGTTTCGCGACGCATACGATCAGCACGGCTGCTGATGGTGCCCTTTCAGTGTTTGCGGCGGACGTGGACAGGGACGGAGACTTAGATGTGCTCTCGGCGTCAATCAACGATGACAAGATCGCCTGGTACGAGAACGACGGCAGCCAGAATTTCACGCCGCACACGATTAGCACGACCGCCAATGGGGCCAATTCGGTATTTGCGGCGGACGTGGACGGAGACGGGGACCTGGACGTGCTCGCCGCGACTTACTCCGACAACAAGATCACGTGGTACGAGAACTACGGCGGCCAGAAATTCACGCCGCACACGATCAGCCCGGTCGCCAATGGGGCTAATTCGGTGTTTGCGGCAGACTTGGACGGGGACGGGGACTTAGATGTGCTCTCGGCGTCACACACCGACGACAAGATCGCCTGGTACGAAAACGACGGCAGCCAGAGCTTCACGCCGCACACAATCAGCACCGCCGCCAATGGGGCCACTTCGGTGTCTGCAGGGGACGTGGACGGAGACGGGGACCTGGACGTGCTCTCCGCGTCTTTCTATGACGACAAGATCGCCTGGTACGAAAACCAATTGCTTGACTTTGGGGACGCACCCGGGCCGTATCCCACGACCTTGGCCGCCAACGGCGTAGGGCATGACGCCAAAGGGCCGCGGCTCGGAGTCCACCGTGACGTGGACATCGATGGCCAGCCCAATGCAACGGCCAGTGGAGACGATTCGAGCGGCGGGCCGGACGACGAAGACGGCGTGGTGTTCGGCTCGATCCAAGTCGGGCAACTCGGTGCCAGCGTCGCCGTGAATGTGCAGAATGCAGTGGGAGACGCGCGGCTGGACGCCTGGCTCGACTTCAACGGCGACGGTAGCTGGGGTGGGCCGCAGGAGCAGATCGCCAATTACGTGTCGGTCATCAACGGCAACAACGCAGTCGTGTTCGACGTGCCGAGTTGGGCGGTGGACGGCACAACCTACGCGCGGTTCCGGCTGAGCAACCTGGGAAATCTGGCTCCGACAGGTCAAGCAGC
>CAZFLF010000315.1:0-7391 GCA_964519825.1 uncultured Pirellulaceae bacterium
GGGTCCGATTGGAGAAATATTGTAGAACTTGGAACTACTGTCATTGGTCATTGGGTTTTGGTCATTTGTTAGTCATTCCGCGGTGCGGCGGTGCGGCGGTTCCGCGCTGGATAGTCACTACGTCGTTCCGTCCAGTATACTCGCCGCGCTGTTTGATTCCGTTCGATGATTTGACACGCTATCGCCAAAACCGCACTCAGGAGAAATGTGCATGCCCACCGCGTTGTTGGAGACGTCTTTGAGCCAATATCCGGTGCGTCGCGGCAAAGTTCGCGACGTCTACGATTTGGGGGACCAGTTGTTGATGGTGAGTACCGACCGAATCAGTGCCTTCGATTGGGTGATGCCGAACGGCATTCCGGACAAAGGACGCGTGCTCACGCAGATCAGTGCTTTTTGGTTCGATTTGCTCGATACCCCCAATCATCTCTTGTCCATGGATCTGAGCGGAGTGGAACTCCCCGCTGGTACCGACCGCGAACAACTGGCTGGTCGGAGCATGCTGGTCCGCAAGTGCGAAGTGGTTCCCATCGAGTGCGTCGTGCGAGGATTCCTCGACGGGTCAGGCTGGAAGGAATATCAGCAGTCGGGCTCGGTGTGCGGGGTGCAACTTCCCACTGGGCTACTGCAAGGTTCGCAGCTCGCCGAACCGATCTTCACACCGGCGACCAAAGAGCAAACCGGCCACGACATCAACATTAGTTTTGAACGGATGGTCGAAATCGTCGGACGCGAGACATCGGAACAACTGCGCCAACGCAGCATCGCCATCTACCAGCGTGGCGCTGAATTCGCGCGTGAACGCGGCATTCTCATCGCCGACACAAAATTCGAATGGGGATGGTTCGACGGAGAACTGATCCTGATCGACGAAGTGCTGACGCCCGATAGCTCACGATTCTGGCCCGCTGACCAGTACTCGCCCGGCAAGGGGCAGCCGTCCTTCGATAAGCAATTCGTGCGCGACTGGCTGGCAGGAACTGGTTGGGACAAGAATAGTCCGCCTCCGACGTTGCCGGCCGACATCGTCACGAAGACACGGGAAAAGTACATCGAAGCATTTGAGCAGCTAACTGGCCAGCAGTTTCCGTGGAAGTAGGGTGTTTTCACGGACGGTTGAACAATTGTGCCGACTGTCCCCCGAGAATGAAATGCCGACCAAAGAGCCAACTCCTCCCCAACCCGGCGCTCGCCCTTGGCAACCGCGATTCGGCATCCTCGGATTGTTGCTGTTGATGTTAGTCGCCAGCGTGATGGCCTCCGGCGGGTACTATTTCGTGCAGATGCTGCGAGGGGGTCGCAGTCATCAGTTGGCGTTCATTCTCTTCACCGTCGCATCCCCGGTACTGTTGCTCGTCTTGGTGAGTGTCTTGCTCGCTGTGCTGAAGCGCTCCAACCGTCCACGACGACGGTAATAATCGTTTAACCGCAAGGGCTAGCGTTTCGAAAGCTTTCTTCTATTGGCACGTTCATTGCGACAACCCGCAAACTCCGGACAAGGGTTTGATCCCTTGGCTGGTTACCCCGAAACACTGGGCCGGAACAGAGAAGACAGTGGAAGAGGGGTCGGCTTACAGAAGAGGCCAAACAGGCCGCCAGCAGGAAGAGCTGTCTAGGAGAGGACTTAACGTCCTCAGGAACGAGAGAAGAGTCGCAGAGGAACCGAGTTGTAGGTCCTAGATAAGCGTTTCTCACGCAGCGGATTGTTGAAGAAATCAGGCGAGTTGGCTAGGAAACGACATGTGACCTGCCACCTCGCCTGTATTTTTTTACTGCAGCAATCTAATTCACATGCTGCAAAATCGGGCACTGGGCGGAGAGAAGGGGAATCGAACCCAATCCGTGCGCGGATTCCCTAACGCAGTTTATAAGGCTGCTACGCCGCCAAGACGCGGGCCGCTCTCCTGTCAATTTCTGTCAATTCCATTCAATTTTGACAGATACAGTTGACGTAGTTGTCAATTCGCAAAATAATTGACAGGTAATTGTGCGTAAAGTTCACGATTCAGGCGGCATAATCATGAGAATTCCAAAATCTCCACCAGGCTGGGATGCAATTTTTTCGCAAACTGACCCTGCCGAGTTGCCAAACATCTTCGAACTGCTGGCACGTGAGGATGTTAAGGAAATAGTCAGGCGCGCCAATGATGGTTACGTGCATTGGGATAAGCTGAGGCGATACCCTATGCCAAGCGGGGTAACGCCACCTCTGATGTGGACCGCAATCGCCCTAAGTCGATCTCAGCAGTTTCGATCGCTGGAACTTTCGGCAATGGATGATGGCAGCATCAAGTTTTGGACTCCTCCTCAGCATCAGGCATGGCTCCATAAAATTGATACCGATGGTGGCGGAACAATCGGCTCCAGATCTCGCCACCTTCTGACTGACAGCACGGATACGTTCCTATTTAATTCATTAATGGAAGAAGCAATCGCGTCTAGCCAGCTTGAGGGTGCGTCCACAACTAGATCGGTGGCAAAGCAGATGCTACGGACTGGGCGAAAGCCAAAGGATAAGCACGAGCGAATGATTCTAAACAACTACAATGCAATTTTAGAGCTTCGGGACTCGAAGAATGATCCGCTTACAGCAGAGTTTATTTGCCATATCCAAGATGTGATCACAGCGAACACCCTCGACGACCCGTCTGCAGCGGGCCGATTTAGAACCCCAGATGAGCCGGTGTATGTCATAGACACTTATACGCAGGACGTGCTGTTTAAGCCGCCATCTGCACATTCAATCGAGCGACGAATCGAAGAATTGTGTCAATTCGCAAACGGCAATTCTGTCCCATTCATTCACCCTGTACAAAAGGCAGTCCTTTTGCATTTTACGATGGGGTTTATTCACCCGTTCGTAGATGGCAACGGACGGACCGCCAGGGCACTTTTTTATTGGTACATGCTCAAGCACGGCTACTGGATTTTCGAGTTTTTGCCTATTTCTCGCATTGTGCTTGATTCGCCGGCGAAGTACGTGCGCGCCTACCTGAACTCTGAAACAGACGGATTCGATGCCACATATTTCATGCATTATCACCTACGGATCATCGATCGAGCCGTGCGAGAAATGCATGAATACGTTGCCAAGCAACAATTCATTATTGAGCGCACAAAGGCATTCGTAGATAGCATGGATTTGAACCACCGTCAAATTCAAGCTGCTTATCGCGCCATCCAAGAGCCGCATTCAGTATTCACAGTAAAAGAGCACGCTGGCATGCATCGCATTGCCGTCGGGACAGCTCGCACTGACCTTCTCGGATTAACACGACAAAACATCTTACAGCAAGGCAAGCGTGGCAATGCAATGGTGTTCACGCCAGCGAAGCAGCTAAAAACCCGCGTCGATAAGAGTGCATTCCGTCGTGTACCGGATCAACTCCGGACAGCTAAAACTCAACTAATATCAAACGACGAAGACCTTACGACGACAACGACGCCAGAGCCGCAAAGCAGTAGCGGCACACAACTAGATTTATTTAAGAGTTTTTGAATAACGCGATGTAGAACCAGTGCCAAATCCGGCTGTTCCAAGCCACCAACACACTAACCGCCCAGTGCCCCAAAATCGGGTACTGGCTCTCCGGAGTGGAGCTACTCATCCGTCCACCTAGTTGGTGGCGTCTTAAAAGAATTAGCAGCCGAGCACCTGGGTTATCAGGAATACAAACGCAAAGACTGTTGCCATGAGGTAGTGTCCTAAAAGTGTGTTGGTAGGCGGACGATCATCGTTGGCTAACTCGGAACGAACAGGGGCTGCCGCTTCTGCCGCTCCATCATTTCCCATTTATGGATCAGCTTCTCATCTTCGATCCTTTGGCGGAGTTGCTGGCTGCGCGAGAGCGGCACAACCTTAACATTCACGGGAACCGGTTTGGCTCGGCGACTGAACTCGTTCGCTTGCCAACCACCGAAGAACGTCGCCGCTCCGAACGTCAACAGCATCAGAAACCGCAGGCTGAACTGCCAGGGTCCCCGCCGTTTAGTCTTGCCTTCGCCGCGTGACATGCCGGCATTGTACTGAGTAGTGGCCGATGTTCTTGGCGAACGAGCGATGACGGCAACTGAGCTTACCGTGGCGATGAAGGAAGCGGGTTATCAAACGGCGATGACTCGGAAGACGTTGCGGGATGCCGTCGCTTTCGGAATGCGGAAAGAAGATCGGTTTCGGAAGGACGGGGATAAGTGGTCGGCTGTTCGTTAGCGGGTTCTCCAAACAGATCAGATCCGAATGTACGTCCAAATGGATCGCCAATACTTGGAGCACCACAGGACATCCGAAGTTCTCAATGGCACTACTGGCGCAGTGGAAATGCAGGATGGGTCGAAATCGATTTTGACCGTCAAGGCAGGGTCGCTGGCATCAACGACGAATCGGCGTTTCCGTAGAGTCCCCAGCTCAGCCGTCCGTTCATCCACGTCTGCGTTCATGCCGGAGTTGTCGATCAACGGTCCGGGCAATCCAGCACTTCCCCTGACATACGCACAAACGTACAGTAAGGCAGGGACGCAAGAAACCCGTGCGCAGATAGAGATCGGCTCGCGCTCGGTCATTTCCTCCAGCCGATCTGCAAGGGTGTGTTGCAGCGGACCACGGCAACCAATCCTGGGATTTGCGTCCATAGAAATCCCGCAAATCGTGCCGTGTGACTTACGCGAACGAACAGGTTTGGGATAATGTCACTCGACGTGAGTACACTCTAGGTTCTCGTGCGTTTCAGATGATCGGAGCAAGGTGCTAACGATGCATGCCGTTAAGCGGAGAGTTTTCAAGATGAGACGTGGCCTGATTCTCGGCAAGTTGCCCTGGCAGTTGACCCTTCTGGCGGTAGTTGTCGGGTGCGTGGTGACGGTACCCGTGTCTGGCGCTCCGGGCAAAGCCAGCGAAGCGGGGGGGAATGATTTTGGCATCCCGCAGGTAAAGTTCATCAACGAGCAGATTCGGAAGGGTTGGAAGGAAAACGGGTTATCCCCCGCGGTCCCGGCCACCGACAGCGAATGGTGCCGCCGAGTCTATCTCGATGTGGTGGGGCGCATCCCGTCGATCGATGAGTTGGCCGAATACGTGAGCAGTCGTGACGCCAACAAGAAGGACAAGCTTGTCACGAAGCTCCTCCATGACGAAAAGTACACGGAAGAATACGCGCGCAATTGGACGACCCTGTGGACGGTGGTGTTGATTGGCCGAGCTGGCGGCACGGAGGACAACACGCTGACGAGCCGGGAAGGGATGCAGAAGTATCTGCGCGACTGCTTTGCCCGGAACAAACCGTACAACAACATGGTGAACGAACTGGTCACGGCGACCGGCACGAACTCACCGGGTGCCCAGAACTACAACGGGGCGGTCAACTTCTTGGCGATGAAAGTGAACGATGAGAAAGGGACTCTGGCGACCGCTGCGACCGCTCGTGTGTTTCTCGGCCTGCAGGTGCAATGCACACAATGCCACAACCATCCGTTCAACGATTGGAAGCAACAGAAGTTCTGGGAGTTTAACGCCTTCTTTCGCCAGACTAAGGCTCGGCCGAAGTACGTCGAGGGAACCCGGAATGTGGACTCAGCTGAGTTGATCAATGAGGATTTCAACGGCGAGGGTTCCAATCCCCAAGAGGCTGAGATTTACTACGAGTTGCGAAACGGGCTGCTGAAGGTGGCTTATCCCGCATTCGTCGACGGCACGGAGATTCCCAAAAGCGGCAATGTGAATGAAGTAAACCGCCGCGAAGAGCTCGGCAAACTCATGCTCAAGTCGGAATACTTGGACATGTGTGTCGCCAACCGATACTGGGCTCATTTCCTTGGTTATGGCTTCACCAAACCCATTGACGACATGGGACCGCACAACGCTTCGTCGCATCCGGAGCTGCTGCAGTTTCTCGGCTACGAGGTCCGCAAAAACAGTTACAACCTGAAGGAATTGATCCGCTGGATCACGTTGAGTGAAGCCTATTCTTTGTCGAGCAAGATTACCGCCGGCAACAAGAAGGATGACCCGCTCCTGGGCGAGACTCCGCGGTTCAGCCATTTCTATCTGCGACAGATGCGAGCCGAAGAGTTGTATCACTCGCTGTTAGTAGCCACGAAAGCCGCCGAATCAAAGGGGAGCTACGAAGAACAGGAACGGTCCAAGCAACAGTGGCTCAATCAGTTCACGACGGCATTTGGCAACGATGAAGGGGAAGAGGCGACCACCTTTAACGGAACGATTCCGCAAGCGTTGATGATGTTCAACGGCGACATGATTCAAAAGGCCATTAACGTCGACAAAGGAAGCTTCCTGGCCGATTTGGCCCAGAATACCAAGCTGAAACCGCAACAAAAGATTGAATTTCTTTTCATGTCGGCCCTGTCGCGGAAGCCGACGAAGGACGAACTCGGGGCGACCGAAACGCTGTTCGTGATTCACGCCCAAGACAAGAGCATCAAAGGCGACCCGATCAAAGCGAGCTTGGCTGCCGTGCAAGATGTCTGGTGGGCCGTTCTCAACAGCAACGAGTTCATCATCAACCACTAAACCAAACTACCACCCAACCAAATCCGCCGACGAATTTCGGCATATCACCGGAGAGACCTGCGATGACCCGATTGATTCCCAGTGGCATGAGTCGCCGCCATTTCATGGAGCACATGATTGGTGCCTCCGCGATGACCATCCCGGCGTTGGCGATGGGCCAAACCATTCGCAACAACGCGAACCAACTGAAGAAAAATCGCAAGTCCGCCATTCTATTGTGGATGAGCGGCGGTCCGTCGGCGATGGATATCTGGGATCTCAAACCGGGCACGAACACGGGGGGTCCGTTCCGTGCAATCTCTACGAGCGGCGATGTGCAGATCAGCGAGCATATGCCGCTGTTGGCCAAGCAGATGCATCACATGTCGATCATCCGATCGATGAGCACCCGGGAAGCGGACCACAATCGCGGCCGGTATTACATGCATACGGGCTACGTTCCGAACCCCAACATCGAGCATCCGAGCTACGGCGCGGTTCTGTCGCATGAGTTGATCGATCAACGTCGCGACTTGGAGATTCCGCCATTTGTGGCAGTCAGCGGCGGAAGCGTGGGTCCCGGCTTTCTTGGCATGGCCTACGCTCCGTTCACCGTCAGCAGCAGTGGCCAGATTCGCAACTTGCAAATGGGATTGAACGATCAGCAGTTGATCAACCGCATGGCAGTCCTCGACCTGATGGAACGGAATTTCGTCGAACAGAATCGGGGCCAGGCCGCCAATGACCACAGGGAGATTCTGAGAAAGACCTATAACCTCATGTCGAGCACGCAGATGAAGGCGTTCCGCGTGAACGAAGAGCCAGCCAACATGCGCGAGAAGTACGGTACCGACGCCTTCGGGCAGGGCTGCCTGCTGGCGCGGCGGCT
>CAZFLF010000316.1:0-7384 GCA_964519825.1 uncultured Pirellulaceae bacterium
CGCACCGGAACAGAAAGATGCGGCCGCACCGGCTCCACCCGGCGTCAACCCGCCTGCAGCGCCGATGAACGAAGAGGAGCTCAAACGGAAGAAACTCGAAGCGGAGCGTGAACGGATTACCAAAGAAAACCAGCGCAAGCTGGAGAAGTGGAACGACGATAAGGGGATGGCTGAAGAGAAGGTCCGCGAGCTAAATGCCCGTTTCGCACCCTGGTACTACGTCATTTCAGAAGACGTTTACAAGAAGATTCACTTAAGCCGCAGCGACATCCTCAAAGAAGGCTCCAAATCCGTTGACGAAGGGACTGGTGTCGACGCGTTCCGCAAGCTGCAAAAAGACGGCGTGAAGGCGAACAGCCCACCAGGAGCATTTCCACCGGGAGCATTTCCGCCGGGACCGTCAATTCCTTGATCCTAGCGGTTAAACGATTCCGTTGACCTCTTTTCACTCGACTGATCGGGCGTTGCAGTTTGCCCATCGCTTATTTCTAATGCTTGGGAATCTCATCTCCACCGTCGGCGAATGCCGCAATTCCCGGCGGAGAGACTACCCTTCCACACTGGGGAACGTCCCATGAAGCGCCTTCTTCTTTTTGGACTACTGTTGCTGCCGGTTTCACTTCCCGTTTTCGCCGCAGAAGATCCAGTTAAGACACCGGCAACCTCTGACGCTGCCGACAAATTGAAGGACGATCCGAACGATGGCAGCGCCTGGCAGAAATACCTGACGGAGAATTTGACCGAGCTGCGCAAGTTGATCGACACCAAACCAGAAGATGCCGCAAAGAAGCTCGAGGAAATGAAACAGTTTGTGGAAGGCCTGAAAGCGAGCAAACCCGAAGGTAGGCGGCAGATCAGTAATGCCAAGGGGTTATTGGGTCGATACGAGGATCAGGTCGCCATTGCGCTAGTCACGCTTGAGGAACTAGGAACACAACTCAAAGCCGCGCCGGATGACGATATGCTGCTGTCGCGGTTCATGCTCAAGGTTAGCCGAGAGATTGGCTCTGTGGCTCGGTCTGATTCCGACAAGGCTGAAAAGCTGCTCATGGAGGGGCGGGAGTTGTTTTCCGCCGCCAAGGAGGCAGCAACCTCAGACGAGGCTAAAAAGCTCTATGACAAGCACCTGCGGACGTTCTCGGGTCTGGAAAGGACTATCGCGGAAGGAAAGAAGCTGACCGCCCTCATCGGCAAAGACGCGGCGCCCCTCAAGGTTGATGCTTGGGTGAATGGCGAGGCGCTGCAGGATTCAGATTTGAAGGGCAAGGTCGTGTTGCTCGACTTCTGGGCGATTTGGTGCGGACCTTGCATCGCGACGTTCCCGCATCTGCGCGAATGGAACGAGATGTATGAAAAGAAGGGCTTGGTCATGATCGGCCTGACGAGCTATTACAGCTATGAATGGGATGAGAAGCTTGGGCGGGCGAAGAAAGCCGTCGCTGAGGTCCCTCACGAAAAAGAACACGAGATGCTAAAGCAGTTCGCGGCTCATCATCAGTTGAAGCATCGTTTCGGCGTACAGACCGACCGATCCACCGCCGAATATTACGCGGTGAGCGGTATTCCCCATGTGGTCGTCATTGACCAAGCGGGCAAAATTCGTCTCATCCGCGTCGGAAGCGGCGACGCCAACGCGAAGGATATTGGGGAACTCCTGGAGCAGTTGCTCGGTTCGCCAAAAGTGGCCGGCAACTAGTGCTCTGTCACAGCTAAATAACTGGATACTGAGCGAACGGGCGCTAGCCCTCGGTTCCTAAGAAGCAACGGCGGCTAGCGCCGTTCCGCTCAGTCATCCAATCCCCGTTTTTAGCTGCGACAGAGCACGAGTTTCATCAACAACTTCGTTACTTCTGTTGAGCCAGGAACTCGACCAGGTCGCGGATATCGAACTTGGCAAGCTTCTGCACGATGTCCTCCAAAACCATGATGCAAGGGTTGACGCTCGTCCGCACGACCGTTGTCATCGGCGTCGCGTAGTAGCCACAATTTGGGAATGCAGGTGAAGTAGACGTTGCCACGATGAGCCAGCACGCCGGCTCCTGTACCTTCGATCACACTATTGAAATGCTCTGCGAAGTCGGTTGAAACATCCGCCCGGCCATCCCCGTCGCGGTCCGTCAGCAGACGAATGCGGTCGTCGTTTCGCGTGTACTCCGTGATCTGATCGCCGAGGTGTCGGCGAAAATAAGCGAGCCGATCATCAACGGTTTGGGCAGCCAGGTCATCGTTCAACCAGGCCTGATCGTGTCCACGATTGTCGGTGACCCCGCGTTCTGGCGAAACGACTCGCAAACGAAGACTCGCCCTCGCTCGTCCAAGCAAAACGACACAGGGTTCGCGACCATTGGCTCGGCGGCGAAAAGGTCCGCTCGTAAATCGGCGGCGAGCTGGAACCCTCGCAGGGCATTCTCGCCTTCGGTGGAAGCCGGCGCGACTTGCGGTGCGGATGGCTCCGGAGTCGGCTCGTCCGCGCTCGTATCGCCCGCGGCCACTGTGACCAGCAACGCGAAACAAAACGCTGACAAGTGAGCCGCCTCGGGACGAACTCGGATGGCAGAGATCAACATGAATGTGCTTTTATCCAGGAGCGGTGCAAAAGAAATGGAACTACTGCTCTGTCACAGCTAAAGATTGGGGTTCCGTTGAGCATCGTAACCCGACGCGTGAGCGAGGGAAGCCGCAGATTGTGGCTTTCCCCTCGCTGACGCTTCGGGTTTCGACCGCGCTTGAACCCCAAGACTAAGCGTTGACGGAGCACTACCGTCAAGTTGCCAAAGTTATCCTACTCGCGGTCGGAGTCACGGCGAATCCCTGAATTCTGGTCGGTTCCGCAACATGGTAGCGAATTCACCGGGTGAGTCTCACTCGGGTTAGTCAGGCGTTTCTGGCGTCTTCAAGAAGAATCGCACAACCGGTGCGGTCGGCACAACCGTGGTTTTCGGTAGTCCATTCACGTTCGCTTTCGTTGGCTTTGCCGGAGTGGTTTGCCCGGCTTTCGATCACGACCTAATTTTTCTTGTTCCGTTGTCCGGCGACGCCCACGGTATGCTTCGCTGGAGGCGGCAGTTAAGAACGTCCCTCTTGAAGTCAACCAGACATGGAATCGTCCCTTATACCCGCGCCGTCCGCACCGGCTGTCGATTGTCGGACCAAAGCCGCCGATGACAAGCTCGCTGTATTATCGTCGCTGCTCCAAAGACTAGAAGAAGCGGCGCAAAACGACGGCCTGGCGCCAGACAACTTGCCGGACACTCACCAGACGCAATTGGTCAAGATCCGATTGGGGATGGCCAGCAGCCTGTTCACGGCTCTGCGTGCGAAGCACCCGGCCACGGCAAATCACTGTTTTCGCGTCGCGCTGGGAGTCTCGTCGTGGGCGGCGGCGCGAAATCTGAAGGACGATCTGCGCAACGCCATCGAGATTGCGGCGCTATTGCACGACGTGGGCAAGATCGGGGTTCCGGACGGTGTATTGGTGAAGCCCGGTAAGTTGTCCGCGGAGGAGTTAATCGCGATGGAGCGTAGTCGATTAATTGGTTACGAAATCCTCAGTGGATGTTGTGCTGCGACTGCGGTCCTCGAGAGCATGCTGTATGCCAGCGCTTGGTTTGACGGGAGCAAACATGGCTACGACCGCGCGGGGGACAAGTTGCCACTCGGTTCGCGCATGATTGCCATCGTGGACGCGTTCGATTCAATGACCACCGAGCACGTCTATCGTTCGGCGCTATCGCGCGAGCGGGCCGTTGCGGACTTGTGCAAATGCGCGGGAACTCAGTTCGATCCGACGCTCGTCCAAGAATACTGTGACCTGGTGACTCACGAGATCGGCCAGGTCCACAGCCAGGTCGCACGGCGGTGGCTGCGAGATCTCGCTTCCGAAACGTCGGACTCGCAGTGGACGCTCCAACAACCGGTGGTCGCGACAGAAGTTGTGAGTCGCGACGGAGAATTCCAAGAACAACTGCTTGAGTCGATGTGCGATGGCGTGGTATTCGTCGACGCGCACATGAAAGTGCTGCGTTGGAACGCCTCGGCGGAGCGTTTGACCGGCATCGCGGCTGCAAGCGTGACGGACCAACAGTGGTCTCCCGCGCTAGTGGAATTGCGGGACGACCGTGGGCGGCTAGTATCCGATTCGGATTGTCCGGCCGCGCAAACGCTGCGTACCGGGGCGCAAAGCCTGCGTCGCTATTTGCTGAGCAATCGTAAGAACGATCGCATTACCGTGGATCTGCAGGTATCGCCCGTTTTTGGCAACGATGGCGTACCCCTTGGTGCGACACTGGTTCTGCACGACCTTGCGTCCCAGACATCGCTGGAGGAACGCGTCCAAACATTGCACGAGCGCGCGTCGCATGACCCGCTCACCAAGGCCGCCAACCGTGCCGAATTCATGCGAATCTTTCCCGAATTCATCGACACGCACCTCAAGCAGGACAGGCCGTGCAGCCTGATCATGTGCGACATCGATCATTTCAAGAAAATCAACGACAGTTTTGGACACCAGGCGGGCGACGACGCGCTGGTCCTTTTCACCGCAATCTTGCAACGACAGGCCCGAGCCGGCGACTGGGTCTTCAGGTATGGCGGCGAAGAGTTTGTGGTGCTGTGCGCGGAATGCGACAACGCAGCCGCCACACGTCGGGCCGAGGAAATGCGCCGCCGCATCGCGAACACTCCGATGCCAACCCTCAGCAACCGCAGCATTACCGCCAGCTTTGGGGTCACCGAAATTCAAGGCGGCGATACTCCGAAGACATTCCTGAATCGGGCGGACCGAGCGCTGCTGCAGGCCAAGGACGCGGGACGCAACCTGGTGGTCCAGTTGGGGACCGGCATCGGACCGGAAGCGAAAGTAGCAAGACCATCCCGTTGGTTGAGTTGGTTCAGTAGTCCGGCCGGTGAAATCTTGCTGGAACGCACCCTGATTACCGTTGTGCCGCTCAAAGTTACCGCCGAGAAACTCCGTGGATTCGTCTCAGACCATCACGCCCAGTTGGGCAAGGTCAACGAAAACCGCGTCAATCTCACCATCGACAGCCAATTTATTCCGTTGATTCGCCGGAGCACGGACCGTGCAGTGCCGTTTCAGGTCGAGTTGTCGTTCGACGAGAAACACCTGCCGATCGAAGGCCGACTAAATCAGACGGCGCTCCGAACCCTGATTCACGTCACGATTCGTCCCAAGCGACAACGGGATCGTCGCCGACGAGACGCGATCGAGCGGGCGCGGCAGATCCTGATCAGCTTGAAGTCGTACCTGATGGCGCATGACCACGCCGACTCCGATCACCCGACCGAAACGGACAACGCGCCGGAAGGTCTTCTCCGTTCATCGACACGACTTCTCATGCATTGGCTGAGCAAGTAGTGGGGCCGAAAGATGCGTTCGCTGATCCGACAATGAGGTTTCCACACGGACGAAGCTAAACACGAGAGTGGGATTCAGCGCTCGCGCAAAGGACAGAGTCATGTCACGCATTGCGGCTACGATGAATAGCTTTGAACGGTTCCTCCTCACGCAGCTGGCGCGAACGAATCAGGCCGTCGCCGAGAGTTCGTTTCGCCTCTCAACCGGCAAAAAGATCAATTTTCCCAGTGACAATCCGTCAGCGTTTTTGCAAATCAGCTCGTTTGAGAATCAACTCAGTTTGTTGGCCAACGTACAAGCCAACGTCGACGTGGCCGCGAACATTGGCGCCAGTGCGCAGACGACGTTGGACGAATTACGCACGCAACTGAACACGATTCGCACCGCGCTGGTGGCCGACGAAGACAATACTCTGACCGCTGCTCAGAAGAATACCAAACAGGCCACGATCGATTCCGCGCTGAATGAGATTCGCTCGCTCGCACGTACGTCGATCGACGGCAAGCGATTCTTGGACGGTTCCTATGATTACACGTACAGCGGGAAGGACCCGAGCCAGATCAAGAACTTGGATGTGTTCTCGCTGTCCGACGACACGGTGATCTCTGGCAGCGTCGCTACGGCCGCGACGCAAACGACGACTCGGTATACCGGGGCCGCGTCGACCATCAACAGCGGTGCTGCCACGTTCACGCTCCGGGGAAAACGTGGCTCGACCACGATCAGTGTCACGAACGGTGAGTTGCTGACCGCTGTGCGAGATCGGATTAATCTCGATAGTCACTTAACTGGCATCACGGCCACTGCGTCCGGAGATCAATTGGATTTCACGACGGTTGACTACGGCGATGCTGCGACCATTACCGTCACTGCTACGTCGGGTACGTTTACGACAGCCACGGTCACCACCGGAACGGATGCCGTCGCGACCATCAACGGGAATTCGATTTCCAGTGCCAACATCGACGGTAATCGCGTGTCGTACTTTAGCAGTGGCGCCAACGTGGCGATTGAGTTCGTGGCTGGGTTTACCGGTGCGTTCAGCGATGTGACCGTCTCCGATGACAATGTCGCGCGGTTTTCACTGTCGACCCGAGCCAGCGAACGAATCAAATTGGCCCTGCCCGGCGTATTTCCAGAAGTACTGGGCGGCATTAGCGGAGTGTTAACGAACCTGGAAAGCGGAGGTTCGTTGGCCGGACTCGGCACGAATTCCGCCCGGGGAATTCGCGTGGTTGATGAAGCGCTGGCCCAATTGTCCACGATCGAAGGACGCGTGGATGCGTTCGCCGACGTGACGGTTGCGTCCGCGGACCGACTATTGACCGATCTCCAAACCAACGTTGAGGATTCTTTAACGACCCTGAACACGGTTGATGATGACGCGGAGGAACTGGTCCTCTCCAGACAGCAAACACTAAGCGACAATACGGTCGCGGCGATCGCGATCATGCAGCAGCAGCAATCGAGCATGCTCGGTCTGCTGCAATTGTTGGCTGGGTTGGCCTAAGGCCAGACGAGTACGGAGTACCGAGTACGGAGTGCCGAGTGGCGCAATGTTTCGTTTTTCTGTTCCAGACGGCCGGTGCCATTCGCCCGTACCCCGTACTCAGTACCCGGCAACCAACCGACGCAGCGCTGCGGACTTACGTTGCAACTAGCGCAAGCCAACCGTTCAGCAGGCGGGCACGCTGGGGGGACGCGAATTTCAGTTGGCACGTCTGTACTTCGTCCCGTAATGCGCGCAGGAGGTGCAAGGCGCCGAGATCAAAGCACGTCGCATCCTCGCAGTGAATACTGATCTCGTCACCGCGGTTCGCCGCCGCACGAGCCTCGTCATAGATTTTCTGCACCGCGAAAATGTCTGCCTCGTCCGAGAGATATAACAGCGTTTGCTCAGAGGAATCCGCGGCTGGCATCCGAAGCGGATACGGAGCGTCCGAAACAACTGTCGGGGCGACGTCCCGGGCTTGCTGGACTTGTGGTGTAACTAACGTTGTTCGAGCGGCC